>JAUQPW010000022.1 GCA_030550175.1 bacterium | reverse complement strand
AGGAGGCTGCTCGGCCTTTGCAGGGGGCCAAATTTGTTTCTTACCATGAGACGTGGACGTATTTAGCTCGGAGGTTTGGTTTTAAGGTGGTAGGGTATTGTGAGCCCAAGCCTGGGGTGCCTCCGACACCCAAGGATTTGGAGAAGTTGATAGCGGTAATGAAGGCTGAGGGGGTGAAAGCCATTTTGAGGGCACCGGTGTATCCGGATAAGATCCCCAACTTTGTAGCCAGTCAGACGGGGGCCAAGGTTTATCTGCTTCCGGCCCATGTGGAGGGGGTTTCTGAGGCTAAGGATTATTTTGCTCTGTTTGATTATTTAATCGCCAAGCTGAACGAAGCCATAAAATAAATAAAAATGGGGGGTGTAGGAGAAAAGTATCTGCTCTCCTACTCTGACTAAGATTGGAAGAAATAGTCGAAGCAGCACAGATTGCCTGTCTGCTGGAGGTGAGTGCACCTAAACCGGGTAATGTGAATCGGTTTTATAATTTTAAAGATACCCGGTACGAGGATTTTCTTTTAAGTGCCGTTGCCATAGGTGGGGCTTTTCGAGAGATTGATAAATCCCCTGTAGGAGAAACGATTTTAAAGGCTGTCCGCTCAACCCGTAAATACGTAAAGATCAATACCAATCTGGGAATGATCTTATTATTTACTCCTATTGCTAAAGCCTATGTTCTTGGAAGAACAGGAAAACGGAAAAATGGGGGGATGAAAGAACGGCAGAGTGGACGCTTTGTAATGTCCTTCTCATCCTTCTACTCTGCCCAAGATCTACGCGCGGACCTTGCAAAGGTCTTAAATTCCCTGACGGTGGAGGACGCGAGACATGTATACGAAGCGATTCGATTGGCCAATCCGGGGGGGATGGGAAAGGTAACAGACCACGATATCCGTGAAGAAGTTCAGGTGCCCCTCCTTGAAGCTATGGCAGCAGCAGCTCATCGAGACTCCATCGCGAGGGAATATACAAGCCGGTTTGAAATTACCTTTTGTCTGGGATATCCAACCCTGCAACACTATTTTACAGAAACCCGGGATCTTGAAAAATCTATCGTCCAAACTTATCTGACCCTTCTTTCTGAAATCCCAGATACTCTCATCGCCAGAAAACAGGGGCCGGACATTTCACAGAATGTTACGACAAGAGCCAGAGAAGTTTTACAGGCAGGAGGAATTTTCTCGGAAGTTGGACGGCAGAAATTGCAAGAACTGGACAAATTCCTCCGAAGTCGAGACAATCAACTCAATCCCGGCACTACTGCCGATTTGACAGCAGCCGCTCTGTTTGTTATTTTTTTATTAAATGGAAAGATACTACAAATGCTCTAAATGCTGGAATGAGTTTGATTATACAGAACTACCTGAAAAGAAAGATCCAACGGAAGAACTTCAACTGGAGGCCTGTCCCTATTGCGGAGCGAAGGAAAGCCTTCAAGAGCTACTCACAGGGAGAACGCCTATTCTCCAAACCATAACCCATTTTTTCAAAATGCCTTCGGCTTTCGTAGAGGGAGAGAACATCCACTACGTCGAGAAGGTTTTTTCGGATCAGAATCGGCTCATCCTTAAGCTCTTCACACCTCTGGGTCCTGAGAGTGAGGAAGTTCAGCTCGATGAACTGATACTACAGAGAAAGGATCCAGACGGATATAAAGCGGTGGGACGTCTGTCCAAAGTAGGAAAAATTCTCTATGTAGATCCTATCCAGGATCCGGTTACCCAGGCATCTTATTTAGCTCTTAAAATCGAGAAGCAGAGTTGGGAAACGGTGATGATCCTCCGGCTGGAACTTTATCCGGATGGGAGTTTTTTTGTACACTTTGAATAAAAACTGTCTGTTGTCCGAGGTTCGTTGTCGGTACTTCGGGTTATAATTCCAGTCGTTATGGCGAAGCGGCAAGGGACCCTGGGCTATGGACGATGGATTACGTTGCTGTCGGAACTTAAATGCCGAGAATATATAATTTCCCTAAATCGTCCTAAGATTATGGGTATTCTCAATGTAACCCCGGATTCTTTTTCCGACGCCGGACAATTTCTCGATCTTGGGAAGGCTCTGGAACACGCCCACCGAATGGCCGAAGAGGGGGCTGATATTCTGGATATTGGAGGGGCTTCAACCCGGCCTGGAGCAGAGCCGGTTTCTATAGAGGTAGAACTTCAACGAGTTTTGCCGGTGATCCAACGACTTATCCGTACGATTAAAATTCCTATTTCTATCGACACCTACCAACCGGAAGTGGCCAAAATCTGTTTACAAGAAGGGGTTCATATGGTTAACGATGTAACGGGATTGAGAAATCCGGCCATGCGACAGGTAGTTGCTGAATTTCAGGTTCCCGCAGTTATCATGCACATGTTGGGAGAGCCCAAGACCATGCAAAAAAACCCCTACTACGAGAATGTTATCGAGGATATTAAGAGGTTTCTAGGGGAGCAGGTTCGACTGGCGAAATCAGAAGGAATTGAACAGGTCATTGTAGACCCGGGAATTGGATTTGGAAAAACCCTGCATCACAATCTCGAAATTATTCGAAATTTAAGAGCCTTTAAGTCCCTGGGCTGTCCCCTTCTGCTGGGTACTTCCCGTAAAACCTTTATCGGAAAGATTACCGGCGTAGAGAATCCCCAGGACCGACTGGAAGGAACGATTGTAACCAATATTATCGGGATTATGAATGGGGCCGATATAATTCGGGTACATGATGTGAAGGCTTGTAAGCGGGCCGTCCAGGTTTATGAAGCCATATTTTTCCCCTGATAAGGCTTCACCTCATGAAAATCCTTTAATTCTTGTCTCAGCTCTAACACTGTCTTTTTGAAGATGGGGTGTATCCAGGTTGGATTCAGTTCGGCCAGGGGAATCAGTACAAACCCACGCTCATGGAGCCTGGGATGAGGAATTTCCAAATCGGCTTCTTTGAGAATCAAATCGTTGTAGAAAAGGAGATCCAGATCGATAATTCGAGGCCCCCATGGGATGAGATAGGTACGACCCATCCCCTTTTCTATCTCTTTACATCTAAGGAAAACCTCTCGGGGAGACAGGGAGGTTTTAATCTCTACAGCACAATTTATAAACCAGTCTTGATTCTCATACCCTACCGGTTCGGTATAATATAGGGAAGAGGTTTTGCTGACCTCGATTCCCGGCGTAGCCTGGAGTTGACGGATTGCTTCCCAGCAGTTCTTGACTTTATCCCCCACATTGGAACCGATTCCGATATAAGCTGTTGTCTTCATTGAGATATGAAAACCTTGGGAAGATCTGGAGGTTTTACTCCCGGCCCTCTAGGATCTCCACCCCGGTATTTTGTCCATGGACGGGGAATAGAGTTGCTTTAACTTTCCCATGGAGAAATTCCTCGACCTTAGAGGCCAGTTCTTGAGCCTGCTCGTTTCCTTCTACCAGGCCGTATACGGTCGGACCCCAGGAGCTTTGTCCGGCTCCGGCGGCTCCACAAGCCAGCATATATTCAATTAGCTGTTCACAGATTTTATCTGCAAATAATCCCCCCTGGATGGTCTCGAAATAACTCCCTACAAGTTTCTGGATTTGGGTTAAAGCTTCACCGAAAACTTTTAAATTTTCTTCGATCAAAGCCGGTAACATTTGCATGACCAGGATTCTACAGACTTCCCCAACCCGGTAAGGAGGAACGGGAAGAAGCTGTTCAAAGGCATGTTGTTCTTTTTCACCACTTAAACCTTTTTGGATTTCGGGAATAACAACTAAAAACATCCAGTTTTCAGGAAAAGGATATCGGAAAAGGATCGGAGGGGGGGAAATGTCTCTTTGATGAGAGGGAGGAGTCAGGGGATGTCCCCCATCGACTAAAAACCCCCCCTGAGTAAAGGCCGCAATCCCGATTCCCGAGCGACAACCCCGTACCATGACTCGGGCCAGTTCCTGGATAGGGATGTCCTTCTGAAAGAATTTAGCCAAACCGAAAGCCACCGCCAGGGATAGCTGCGTCCCAGACCCCAGTCCCACATGCTCGGGAATTCTCTCCCTAAGATGAACCTTCACCGGCTCTTTAATGTTATAATGATGGAGAAATCGCCTGACCAAAACTTCCACCTTACCGGTGGTATCTCCCTGAATCATCAACTCCCCGGCTTCGGATATTTCTAAAACTACTCCCGGCTTGTGAATAGTTACACCAATACTTCCGAAGATCCGATTTAAAGAACCGTTTAAGTCCAGTAATCCCAGATGAAGTCGGGAAGGTGTTTTAAGAGTTAAAGTCATTTTTAAATCTGGCTCATCCTTTCTTATCGGAGAGTGTGGAAGTACTTCCATGGACCCTTTAAGCTTCCCTGCAAGAGTCTTCTAGGGTATCTTTCTAAGTCGATACGGTCTCCGTATTTGCAGCTTGCCGGACGTAGTTCATGAGGTACTCCATGGCCTGCTCCTCTTGAAATCCACCGGTCTTTTTAACAATGACGGCAAACTCTTCAAATTTTTCTAAAATCTTTTCTACTCCGATAAACCTGATCCGCGTGGCTAAAATAGCTGCCTCGATAATAGCATTCTTTGCCCGGTTGAACCCGATAAAATCCCGGATCCGACCTCTTTTAACAATCTGGGTTGTAAACTTTGCCCGTTCACCGCTACAATCCACTTCCGATACTACAAACTCATAATAGTAGCACGCATCCTTTAACACAAAACCCCGAATACATTCTGCCGGAAAACTCTCGAACTGTGGAGATGATACAGCACTTTCGGCAAAAATTAATACATTATCCGTAATATGAACAACCCCCTGTCGCGTAGCTAACAGATTTCGATACGTAGTCCCTTCCTTATAAGGTCGGATGATAATCCTATCCTCTTCGATTACAACCCCCATGGGGGCGAAATTGACCTGACCTTGCTCGTTGATGGTTGAAACAATAGTTTCAGTAATCACAAATCTTCAAAAAATCTGATCGGTTATTTCCTACTACCAGGCGAAAGTAAGAATCTCCCCGTATATCTTCGACCCATTCCAGGGTCCCCTGGGCCTGAACGATCTCTCCTTTACGGGCTCCGCAGAACCGACCCCGGTAAGAAATCAGTTCTCGAAGAGAATCCAGGTCCCTTTGAAAACTAAAAAATGAAGGAGAAAAGGTATCGGAAAGTGGAAACGGTTTCCTTTCTATCCACCGAGCACGACGAACGACGAGGGGATAGCGACAGGGTGTAAACAGCGCTTCCTCATCGCTTTGAACAATGCCTTCAACCCAGGTCGTTCCCACAGGAGTATACACGTAATCTTCATACCTTTCCGTGATCTCATCCCTATCTTTTAACAATCGAATATAGAAATCAAGAGTTTGTTGGTCAGAAGGAATATCTTTACATACTTTCCCTATTTCAAACTTACCCTGAAGTCGCTTCCGCTGCTCAAACTTTACGAATTCTTCAAAGGAAAGGGCAGTATCTTGGGATCGAAATTCCCACAATTGTTTCAACTCCTCCGGTCGATAAGGACGTATGGGACTATCCGGATTTTGAAAAAGCCTCGCCATGCCTTCGTAGACCTTAAGACCCTGGTGAGAACCATAAACAATCAAATCAAGGTCCGATCGGGGTGTAACCAGTCCAACAAGAAAGGAACCTGAGATACCCAGGGCCGTAAGAGGGATTTGGGATGCCTCCTGGAGGATCCCGACGAAACTCCTTAGAATTTCTCGATGGAATCGAGAAATTGCAGGTTCTCCATTCATAACCTCCCACAGGTATTCTTGAGGTCGATATATTTTCCATATACGCCGGTGAGGAACGGCTTGAAGAACGGTATCTCGGATCCGTTGATCCTGATAAAGATAGTGGGGAAATTTCTCCTTTAATACCCGATAGCGATCGTTCAATGCATAGACCTTTTTATAACGAACTCCGTTTCGAAGGCGAGTCCCTTCTGGATCGGGGAAGTAGCGAAGAAAGGCGATCACATGGGTTTTGGGATGGACGAACCCCTTGACATCAAAGATAAGATGTTCCACGGTCTCTATAAAATCGCCTTCCCGAGCCGATATCATAGGCATATCCTAAACCTTAAGCAAAATAATGATTCCCTGTTCACGGTTAACAGTAAATCCAGTCTAGTACATGTTCATGGGCTTCCTTGATACCCAAATGGGTCACGATATTTTCAAATATACCGCCTTCGATCCCATTGGCTATAATGGCAGCTCCTATGGCCGATTCAAAACCTTCTTTATCACTTTGT
The DNA here is from genome assembly GCA_030550175.1 of bacterium. GTDB lineage: Bacteria > Moduliflexota > Moduliflexia > Moduliflexales > JAUQPW01 > JAUQPW01. Next base: position 49,542 of record JAUQPW010000022.1, on the reverse strand, counting down.
AATATCCGGGTAGGATAACGATGTCCCAGTTTTTCCTGGACCCATAGTTTATTTCTTCCCGTTAAAAGAATAGAATCCATGTGATAGAAATGAATAAAGGCCAGGAGTTCCTTTTCCAGGCTTTCCCAGAATGCTTTCTCCCCATACCCGGGGAATTTCTCTTCGAGATCCAGGAATCCTCCACTGTAAATCTGGGCCTTGGTAGTAAAGTTATAAAGATATGCCAGTTCCCCATCGATACTTCCACGACTTTTGGGCCCCATACAACCCGCCGTCCCACCCAGGGCATCGATAATCTGACCGTCCTTCACCACGAGTAAACAGGTAAAGGCATATCCTACTTCCAACATTAGGAAATTCATACCCTGAAAGCCCGTGCTCCTGGAAGAAGACTCGTCGAAGGAAGCATTTTCCAGCAATGTTTTCTCAACAAAAGCAATGGAACAGAGTTTATCCGAAGTTCCCAGGTCGATCTTGTTGATTTTACGATATACAGGAATGGAAGGAAGAAGTTTAACGGCGGGGATACAATAAGCCCGGATATTCCTCGTTTTGAGGGTTTCTAAAAATCTACCCAATCCCAATTCCTGAGGCTCTCCTTTTTTGAGGGTCATCTCAAAAATATCTTGTTCCTGAATCTCCTGGACTTTCTTAAGGGGAATACCGAACCCCGAAGGAAGAACTATGGGAAGTGACGGGTATCTGGCGACCGTCTCATCCAGATAGGATAAAACCTGTAAGCTATCCTCAAATTCCTGAAGGTCTTTAACTTTTTCCCCTTCAAGGAGAGCTACTTTCCAGGATTTCGTGCCGTAATCAACACCCAAAGAATACAAAACCGTGGGAAGTAGGGAATGAGCAAGGGTCCACTTCGGATCTTATTACGCCCCGCTCAGGTCCCACCTGTAGATCTACGGAGAAGTTCGGACAATTTCCACCCCTACATAATTTGCATTTTTAAGCACAAACTTCTTAACCCGAATTAAGACTTTTTTCGTTGGATACTTAGTTAAAATAAAATGGGCTATTTCTTCTGCAACGGTTTCAATAAGGTGGAATTCTCTATTCTCCAGAAAAGCCATGACACTTCGATAAACCTCGGAGTAACTGATAGTTTTCTTGACATCGTCTTCGCGAGCCGCCGCACTAAAATCTCCGTAGATTTCCAGATCAATCAGCAACTTTTGCTTTCGGGATCTCTCAGAATCCGAGACTCCCACCCGACCTTTGTAAAGTAATTCTTTAATGATAATTTTATCTTCCATAAAAACCACTAAACCTCATCTTCATTTAAATATCCCCATCGTAGTTCTTCCTCTTGAATAAATTTCTTGTGCAGCTTCAAAGCAATCTTGGCCTTCATAAGTTCCTGACCCAGATAAAAAGCATGGGAAGGATCTCCCCGGATGTCCAGTTGGGAGAAGATTCTCTGGATATTGGTATCTTTGATAAAGGTTGTGGCATTAAAGACATAGATGTATTGCCCATCAATAAAAATCCTGAAATTTCGATCCTTGATAAGGCTTTGCATTTCCAGCATTTCTGCTTCTGAAAGGTAATCTGTTTTTCGATCCTTAATGGTCAAGAGGCTATCATCGAGGTCTTTGGGAAGCCTGTTATTCTTATAGGTATAGTACATAAGTCTTCTGGCTTTATCTATCTCCCGAACAGAACCCTGGGCCCAGTTGGCTACTTCGGTTGTCAGGACATAGTTGATATTCAATTCGGTCATAAATCCTACACAAAGTGCATTGATTCCGGTACTATCGGCATCGGTCAACTCAGTAATATTACCTAAACCCATGAGCATCTCGGTGGAAGGATATTTCTGACGAACCACGTAGTAGCGATAAAAAGACTCTGCCAGGCCAAAATTGATGGGATTCAAGATAGGATCGATGATATAGTTTTTAACACCTTTTTTTTCTAACTGCTCTATATTAAGATCTAAGGATTCAAGACCTGCCCCAAAATCGGGTATAACCACCGGAATACAGTTTAACTCTGAGGCTATGTCCATATTTTGGGAATTAATACTCAGCAGGTAATCCACACCGGCTTTATTAGCGGCCATGATCTCTTTTTTATTGAAGGTATCGACACTCACGGTGAAACCTTCTTGTTTTAGAAGGGTAATCACCTCTCCGATACCTGGGAATTCTACATCGGGTGTACATCCCACGTCAATAATATCTGCACCACTTTTTTTATAGTAATGGGCCAGGGCTAAAATCTGTTCGGTACTTAGCAAAGGAGCATCATTGATTTCGGCCAGAATCTTCAGTTTATATTCTCCATAGCCTGCTTTCTTCTTTTTAAAACCAAAAAAATCCGGAATATCCTTTAAATCTTTGGGACCCTTCTCGACCTTGACTCCCAGGGCTTCTTCAATAGCCTTTATATCTACCACACACATTCCTGAGAGGAGGATCTGGTCACACTGAACTCCCTTCAAGTTCCGGATAATAAAGGGTGTCGTCATCAAAGCGGCTACACTAATTTTTAACACGGCCACTTCATACTCAAAGTCCGGCTTCATCTCTGCTAAGGTCTCCCTCAGAGCCTTCTCGGCCAGTTTACCTGTGACGAATAAAATTTTCATTCCCTGATGAGGTCAGAAGTCAGAAGTTAGAGCAAGGAGGCTTCTAACCTTCTAACCTCTAAACCCACATCCCTCCATGTACATGAATAATTGCACCGGTAATATATCTTGCCTTCTCTGAGATGAGAAAGCTAACGAGCTCGGCAATATCGCCGGGTGCACCCAGGTATCCCAGTGGAATTAATTTTTTCCATTTCTCTTTATTCTCTTCTGAAAAGCGGGCGTATTCTTCGGTTTCGATAAAGCCGGGATTAATGGCATTAACCCGGATGTTAAATTTTCCTTCAGAGCGGGCCAGATACTTTGTCATCATCATCAAGCCGGTTTTAGCAATATAATAGGCAGGGGCCTCGAAGACGCCTATAGCCGTAGGAACCTCGGCATTTAACGCTCCGATGTTGATAATGCGCCCGTTTCGACGGGTTCTCATACTTCGCAGGGCATGTTTCGTACAATAAAAAGCACTACTTAAATTACCATCGATCATACGATGCCATTCCTCATCGGTGGTATCAAAAAGGGATCGAATCAAGTAAGGCCCTACATTGTTAATCAGAATATCCAGATGCCCAAACTGCCGGATAGTTTCCTCAACCAGATATCTTGCCTCGTCTGCCTTTGAAACATCTGCTTGGATTGCTATCGTCTCAGGAGATGAACGTTTTACTTCTTCCAGGGTCTGTTCAGCCGTTATTTTATTGGAACAGTAATTCAATATGGGAACGATGCCGTCTTGTGCCAGTCTTAAAGCAATCTCTTTTCCAATCCCTCGGGTACTGCCGGTGATCAAAGCAATTTCTTTCTCAGACATGAAAACGGGAGTCAGAATTCAGAATCTCTTTTCGAGGTACCGTCTATCTTCAAAAAATTTCCCCCTCAAAGAGAAGAAGTCGGAATCTCTTCGTTTTACCCTCCCCTCTTCTCTTTCAGGGATAGGTTTTTTTCTAATCTAGCCTCCTAATCCTTCACCCCCTCGTTCCCCTCTCCCAAGTTGGGGGAAAGGGAATCAAAGGCATACGCGCCAGGTTAGGCTGAAAAGCCCTGTCAGGGGCGAACGGTTGGTAGCCCCCAATACAAGTCGGGGGATTCAGAATTCAGAATTTTTTAAGCTCCGTAGTGGCCTATTAAACAGGTTGCCCCGCCGGGGCTAACCTTCTTATCCTGGCGCGTATAGGAATCGGAGGGGTCAGGTCTAAAACCTACCCCGAAAGCTCCCTCTTCTGAAGTCCCGAAAGAGGAGTCAGGGGTAAAAGCCTGAAGAGTTACCTTGTTTTTATTCTGACTTCTGACTCCTTAACTTTCTATTTGACAATTCCCTCATCTTTGTGCTTATAGTAGCTACAAGATATGCTTGCGTCAAGCTTTTACAATAGTCCTGGAAAAAATCTCCTACCTGAAGTAAAGTAGAAAGTTAAGAATGCCGTAGGATAGGCATATACAGGCTTTCAGGAGTAGTTTTTGAGCTTGAGCCAGATCTTGACAAAAGTTCCTGGATTTTTTAATAAAGAAATCGTTCCTCTAGGGCAGTAAGAGATATTATCCAGATAAAGTCCCTACCGCGTATTTACAAAGATGCAACTTTTAGTTAGTGTGACCGATGTCGAAGAGGCTGAAAACGCCATCGAAGGTGGTGCAGACATCATCGATATTAAGAATCCATCCGAGGGTTCTCTGGGTGCAAATTTTCCCCACGTGATCCGAGAAATTGTAAGTAAAGTTCCCTCTTCCCTCGAATCCAGTGCCACCCTTGGAGACGTTCCCAATTTACCCGGAACAGTTTCTTTAGCCGGAGCAGGTGCAGCGTGGTGTGGAGTAAACTATGTGAAAGTGGGACTTATGGGGGTTCGTACCCTGGAAGATGCCGTTTTTCTCCTGAAACAGCTCCGCCATGCTGTCAAGATGATTAATCCCCATATTAAGGTTATAGCGGCCGGTTATGCCGATGCAGCTATGGTTAAAGCCTTAAATCCCCTCCTTCTTCCCCTGGTTTCCTCACAGGCAGGCATTGAGGGATGTATGATCGATACGGCAATTAAAGATGGACATAATCTGTTTTACTATTTAAATCGATATCAGCTTGAGAATTTTGTCACGGAAGCCCATGGATCTGGTTTAATCTGTGCCCTGGCAGGATCTTTACGCGAGGTGGATATACCCCTTATCCAGGAGCTGGGCGCGGATATTATAGGCCTTAGAACGGCCGTATGTGAGGGAGATCGGGTCCGTGGGCGGGTTAGCAAAGATAAAGTTCAAAGGATCCGTTCGACTCTGGAAATGAAGTTTTTAACCAGCCATCCCCAAACGACATACCCATGAAAAAGTTAATTCTTTGCCTGATTGGAATTTTGTTCCTACAACCTGGGATAGCCGGAGCCCATAACAACAGCATTAGTTTCTCTGAAATTAAAATCTATCCCGATCACATCCAATACGATCTCAGAACCATTCTGAGCGAGTTCATAACCCATGCCGTTCTTGCAGACGATAATGGAGATCAAAAACTCGATGAGGTAGAACTTCAGCATCACCGGCAAGAAATATACGACTATCTTAACAAGCGGATCAAAATCCAGGGAAGCTCTCCCTACACTTTGAAATTAGACTCTATAACCCTTTCAGAAAGTGGGATGCCTTCCATTACTTTCCACCTGATTTTTACACCTAAAAATCGAAAGGTTGGAAGTTTTACCATCTCTTGCAAGATATTTGAAGATGTTCAGAACCATCGAAGCCTGACCAAGATAACGTCCGGAGAAGAAACCCGGCAATTCGTCTTTACCCTGGATAACCAATATGAAAGAAAAGTGGCGGAAGAAGATCAAGACTTTTTCTCCTTAGAGGGAATCTCAGGGGTTCGAAAGATCCTTATTGCCTTGCTGATTCTGATGGGAATTGTGGGTAGTTTCTGGTTTTCCCGACGAGCTTTCCGGATGCGCGCCTCTTTACAGAAGGATCGGTCGGATGTAGATATTATAACAGAAGAGGATAAAAAGAACTGAGGTCGAATCTTGTTGAAAGCGAGCCTTTCATACCTAAAACAGAACAGTGAGAAAAAATGAAAAATTCCAATTTTGACCAACTGGTTGAGGTCATGCGGACTTTACGCAGCGATAAGGGTTGTCCATGGGACAAAGAACAGACACTCAAAACTCTTAAACCTTTCCTGGTAGAGGAATGTTATGAAGTTTGGGAAGCCATAGATGAAAATAACCCTGAAAAGCTAAAAGAGGAATTAGGAGATCTTCTCTTCCAGATTATTTTTTATGCCCAGGTTACTGCCGAACAACTGGGATTTAACATCTACGATGTGATTGAAACGATTAAACAAAAGATGATACGTCGCCATCCCCATGTTTTCGGAGAAGTGAAGGTGAAGGATTCCAAGGAGGTTCTGGTTAACTGGGAGGAGATGAAGAAGAAAGAGCGTGGGGCTCAGAGTTCTGCGCTGGATGGGGTTCCCAAAAATCTTCCGGCTTTACTTCGGGCACACCGGATCCAGGAAAAAGCGGCTCGGGTTAGTTTTGAATGGGAAAATATCCAGCAATGTCTGGATAAGCTGGGAGAGGAAGGCGCTGAACTTAAGGAAGCTTTGCAGGAAAGGAATCCGGATAAAATGGAGGAAGAGCTGGGAGATGTTCTCTTTGCTCTGGTAAACGTAGCCAGGTTCATGAAGATCAACCCCGAAGAAGCCCTTCAAAAGGCTATCGGAAAGTTTATCCGGCGTTTTCAATATGTAGAAGCAAAGGTGGCCGAACAGGGTAAAACCATGAAAGAGACTCCTCTGGAAGAGACCGTCCGATTGTGGAATGAGGCCAAGGAGAATTTATCATGAACGCTGTTTTTAAAGGATTACGGGTTATCGATCTCACCAAGATCATTGTGGGACCGCTCTGTACCATGCTACTGGGAGATATGGGTGCCGACGTGATCAAGGTGGAAAAACCGGGCTCTGGGGATGATAGCCGTTACTGGACCGCAGACCCTCATTATGAGGGATATAGCCCATATTTTCTATCTGTCAATCGGAATAAGAGAAGCTTAACCTTAGATTTAAAGCAACCGGAAGGGGTTGAGATTTTAAAAAAACTCATCGAGAAGGCCGACGTATTGGTTGAGAACTATCGACCGGGAACCATGGAACGGATGGGTTTAGAGTACGAAACCCTGAGGAAATCCAATCCCGGTTTAATTTATTGTGCACTTTCCGGTTATGGCTCTTCGGGACCCTACCGAGATTGGGGGAGTTATGATGTAATTATCTCGGCTGTCGGGGGTTTGATGAGCATCACCGGAGAAGAAGGTGGAAAACCGGTCAAAGTAGGGGTTGCGGTGGGGGATATCATCACGGCCCTATATGCTTACGGTGCCATTGTCTCGGCCCTTTATGCCCGTCAAAGCAGCCAGAAAGGACAAAAAGTAGAAGTCTCTCTTCTAGAAAGCCAGATAGCTTCCCTCATTAATATTGCCAGTGATTACCTCAACTCGGGAATCATACCCCAAAAGTGGGGAACGGCCCATGCCACCATCGTACCTTACCAGGCATTCCCGGTTAAAGACGGTTATATTGTGATCGGCGCAGGAAGCGATTTGTTATGGAAAAAACTTTGTAAAGTCCTGGATCTGGAGGAACTCGCCGAAGATCCGAGATTTCGCACGAATCCCCAGCGGGTCAAACATCGAGATATTCTTGTTAAAATCCTTGAGGAAAAACTTCTTACTAAGACCCGGGCGGAATGGCTGGAAAAACTCAATAAAGAAGGAATTCCGGCCGGTCCCATCAATAATCTGGACGAGGTCTTTCGAGATCCCCAGGTTAACCATTTGAAGATGGTCCAGGAAGCAACCCATCCTCGAATGGGAAAAGTAAAATTGATTCGAAATCCCGTTACCTTTTCTGAAACCCCCGCATCAATTTATTTACCTCCTCCCTTGCTTGGAGAGCATACAGAAGAAATTCTACAACAGCTCCTGGGTTATCATCCCGAACAAATCCAAGAGTTAAAAAGGAAGGGAGTTATTTAAATGAAACCGGCAAAAAGGAGATTCCCTATGGCTTATTTAAAATTGAGAAAAATATCCGGTGCAATTTTATTGGGACTCATCCTGCTATTAAGAGCAGGTAACCCGGTTGGAGGTCAACCGGCAAGCTGGCCGGAAGAAGTGTTTGCAATTATTACCTTGAACAATCCGGGTCAACTCCTCAAGGAGGTAGGACAACTGGTCGAAAGTATTCAACCGGGTATGGGGGTCCTGGTGAATAGTGCGGTAGTAGGACAGATGATCTTTAAAAATCCTACCTGGACGGGAATGGATATGGGAGGTAAATACCTGGTCTTTATCCTAAATCCTCAGAAATATCCTCAATCTCCCTATGCCGTCACCATTCCTTTAACCAACAGAGCCGGTTATTTAACTACCCTTTCTCAATCGTTGAAAAAAGAGAAGGAAGAGAGAGGAATCTATACTTTCAAAGAACCCAATAACGAAAAGAGAGTCTTTGTGACCTTTGCCGGAAAAGTCGCCATCCTTTCAGAGGATAGAGAGGTAGCCAGGCAGGTCAAAGGGTTCATTGAAAAAAATAATCCCGGCTCGAAGCCTATTCCCTTCGTAAAGGGAGCCATAACCGCATCGGTTCCGGTCAGTAAAATCCTGACCACCTTTCAGCCAATGATAGAGACCATGAAACAGCAAATGTTGATGGGGCTTGAAAAACAGACACAGCCTCCACCTCCACCCCAAGGGGAATCGAAGGGTGAAACTCCCCAGGTTCCCTTACAGGCCGAAGCCGTAAAAAAGATCCTTCAGGCAGAAGTAGATTTCGTGCTATCTTTTCTGGAACAGATAGAAACTCTAAACCTGGGAATCGATGTAAAAGCCGAAGGTCTCCGAATCTCACAAAGTACCCTTGCCACGAAAGGGAGTAACCTGGCAAATTTTATCAGTATACAATCTCCCCACAGATCGTCTTTGTTAGGGTTTATTCCTTCCGATGCCGGAATGATAGGGAATATATCCATCAAAGTAACACCTGAGCTCATCCAGGGATATGTAGAGTTTCTTAAAATGATATACGAGGCGACCCCAGGAGTTGATCCCGCAACAATTGACCATTTGAGCCAATGGATAACAGAATTTTTCAAAGCGTTCGGAGAGGAATTTGCCTTTGGTCTGTCCACTGCAGATGAGAAACTTCGGATGGTTTACCTTTACAATGTTCAGAATCCTTCGAAAGCAAAGCAATTAATGGAGGAATATCCTCAGCTTCTGGCCCCTATGATGAATTTTTATAAAAGCACAGGAACGGAGTTCGACGTCAAGATTTCCGATAAAATGAACTATCATTCCGGAGAGATTCTCGTTTACAAGATGAACTTAAAGACCGGGGCTACTACCGACCCTGAAGCCCAGGAAGCTTTTACAAAACTCTTTGGAAAAGAAATGGTCATGCCGGTGGGTTTTATCGGTCAATACAGTGTTATGGGTTTTGGATCCGAAGCCCTGGGGGAAGTGCAGAAGCTCATGGACCTTCTCAGTTCAGGTGCGAAGATATCGGCCAGACATACACCTTCTCTGTTTGGTCTTCCGGAAGAGAACAATATCTTCTTATACTTTTCCATTCCGAGACTGGTAGCCCGGGCAGCCTCCTTAGACCCCAAGGCACCGAATATTAAAGTTCAGGAAAGTCCAGGAATTGCCCTGAGCAGTCGCTTTGTGGAATCTCGTATAGAAACGGAATTTTTTATTCCTGCAAAGGAAATTTCAGTCTTTCGGGATATGATCCCCATCCCAAAAGCTCCAGAACCGCAATAGCCGGTTTCTGCGGGGTTGATTTAATTTTAAAACCAACTTATAAAGGCGACCCATCGGTCGCCTTTATAAGGTTATACGATTCGATTTTTCTCAAGCTATTATCCTGGATCCACCACCACCTTCCCCTCCTTCCACATCATAAGCTCCCCTTTTGGAGTCTCTTTTTCATAATCAATCTGAACGAAGGACAACTTTGAAACCAGGGGATAGGTAGTCGGTTTTTTGAGAGAATCTAACCAGGCTTCTAAGGTTTGCTCCTCATCGGAGGGGGGAAGTACCATGAGATCCGTCCAGGTTCCGGTATTCAAATAAGTTCCATTTCCGGTTTTGACTTTCTTGGCCCCGTGGGTATGCCCAAAGACCACCCACTTTACACCTTTACCAGCGATAAGGTTCCTGGCCGTCTCTATGTTAGGATCGCTATGCAGAACTTCCCAAAGTCGGTTAGTACTTTCGATGAGGGGAAGGGTCCGTTGGAGAATTTTAAGTTTTGTATGTTCCCAAAATTCTTTCAGGAAGCGCTTTTCCTGGGAAGGGGGAGCGGAGATTTGTTCCAATCCTCCGGAGACCAGGGCCAGATCCTTGATAAATTTAATAGATTCTCGATCCAGTCTGGCCTTCTGGACCTGTTTTTCCACGCTGCGAGCATCTCGTCGAAGGATATTCTTTAACAAATTGAAAAAGTCTTCAACTTCCAATCCTAAAAAACGTGGAACCCGATCTAAAAAGAAATCTCGATCTAAGATAAGAACGATAAAAGCACCGGCCAATAAAGGCTTGATGTTGTCGATGAATCCATATCGTGCCTCGACTTCATTAAAAATCTCGATGACGAATCGAGAACCCCAGGGAAGATTAAGGTTTTTGGTCACCGCATCCCGGATCAAATGGTCATGGTCAACCCAATTGCGGCTGTCGTACTGATTACCATGTTCGATGTAAACTCCCGGCGGCATATAAGACAGGGTAGGGTGAAAGATGAGGCCCTTTTTAAGCTCATGGTCGTTTCCGGCTATGGCATCTGCCATCAATTCCCGTACCTCAGGAAAATTAAGTTCGATGTCGTGATTCCCCTGGATGATTCGTACCAGATTGCCAGTTGCGATAAAAGCACCCAGTTTCTGAAAAGCCTTTTTATGTTTACTTAGTACGGTCTTTATTTTACTTATTCCACTGTTCAAATCCCGTCCTCCTAAAGGAGGAACTTGAAGAAACTCAATGAAATCACCGTTGATCACCAATTCCACGCCCTGATTCTTCCCCTGGGAGTTTCCGGCCAGATAATCCAGAAAGTTGATAAACTCTTCTTCGTACACAAAGTCTTCTAATGGGCCTCGATCACCGAAATGCAAATCACTTATCACAACATATTTTTTGGGCATGTTAAAGCTCCAGCCTGATTAAAAAGCACACTTGCAAAGAACACAAAGAAGACGTGGAGAGGCGGGAATATAAAGATGAAAACCCAACCCGGTATCTCTACGCCTCGCAGTATGGCCTTTGTAGTGAGCTAAAAATAGCCTGTTATGCCACAATCCCACATAGAAAATGTGTATTATCACGCCTTTCCAGGGTCTTCAAGCAAAAACTAATAAAAGAATTCTTGACGAAACTTTTTTTTATTCGCATATTTATAATTTACTTAACTTCCTTTTTCATAAAATTCCATAAAACCACCTTAACGCCTCTGACGTCCGTCACGGGGAGAATTCACCTACTCTAGGGAGAAGACGCATATGAAAGAAAATAAAGTTAAAAAAGCTTTAAAAGAAGGAAAGGTTACCCTTGGAACGTTGGTTGATTTTGTTCGCACTCCGGCGATTGCAACGATGATGAAAGCCATAGGCTTCTCCTGGATTATTATTGATTCAGAACACTCCGGCTTTTCCATGGAAACCATTGCTGATATTACCCAGATGGCCCGCGGGGTGGATCTGGTACCTATTGTACGGGTTCCTACCCAGCATTATGACCCCATTTACCGTTATCTGGATATCGGGGCCATGGGTTTATTAATTCCCCGAATTGAAGAGCGGAAGGTTTTAGAACGTATCGTTCGAGAGACCAAATACTATCCCCTGGGAGAGCGCGGAATGTCACCCCATAATGCCCATTCAGATTTCAAGAAATGGAAAAATATCATGGAGGACACGGCCCGGCTCAACGAAGAAACCATGCTGGTTTTACTCATTGAAAGCAAGAAAGCCGTGGATAATCTGGAAGATATGTTGCAGGTTAAGGGAGTGGATGTTTGCCATGTGGGAGTTTTCGACCTTTCCCAGTCCCTGGGACTTACCGGGGATATTCATCATCCGGAAGTTACTGCCTGTATCGAGCACGTAATCCAGGTCTGTAAAAAAATGGGCGTAGCCCCCGGGGTTACCACTTTCGATGTGGAAGTCACCAAAAAATGGATCGATAAAGGGATTCAATTCATCAATTACGGACACGATACGGGATTTTTATTTATGGTGGAAAAACATATCCAGGAACTCCAAGGATATATAAACAAACTATAAACAGGTTAGAACTGATAATTGTGGATTGACAATTTTCAAGGAATAACCGATAATTGAAGAGAATTTCATAGAGGAGGATTCGGATTTGAAAATCAGAGCCCATAAAATTGCTTCGGTTACGAGAAATTTAGTCTCACAGGAAATGGAGATAACCGATGAGATGGAGGCCAGGGAAGGCAATCTGATAGTTGTAAAGGCCCTAGAAGAAAAGCTGGTCTATGACAGAATTGAGTTAACGACTGGAAGAATGGCCAAGGTTGCCAAAGATGATATTATTGTCGGAGCTTTAGGGGGAAGAAAAGCGTTGAAAGGTTTTGTGGGAAAGATTCCCGAATCTATTCAACGCGGGGATATTCTTCATATTTTAAACCTGGGAGGTGTAATTGGTATAGCGACCTCCGGCAATCCTGAAGTAGGAAACCCTCTCCGGGTAGAGGTACTTGGAATGCCGGTGGTCAACGGGAAAATCATTCATATCAGCCAGGGGGCTATTCCCTGGAGTTCATCTCTCATAAACTGCCCTCCTCTGGTGGTTGTGGCCGGTACCTGCATGAGTGCCGGAAAGACTCAAGCCGCCACAGAAATCATCCACAAACTGACCGAAAAAAAATATCGCGTGGTGGGAGCGAAGGTGACCGGGGTGGCCTGTCTGAGAGATACTCTTAATATGCAAGATCACGGGGCTCTGGCCGCACTGAGCTTTTTAGATGCAGGTCTTCCTTCAACAGCTCACATTACCAATGTAGCCCCCGTAGCTAAAGGGCTCTTTAACGAGTTGAGTAAATTAAATCCGGATGTTATCGTGGTTGAGCTGGGCGACGGAATTGTTGGAGGCTACAATGTAGGGTCTTTTTTGAAAGACCCCGAGATTCAGAGTTATAGTCACGTCTATGTCATGTGCGCCAATGACCTAGTAGGAGCCTGGGGAGCCGTGGAGCTCATGAAACAGTTTTATTTGGAAATCACGGTGATGACGGGTCCTGCCACCGATGCCGAAGTAGGCAAGGAGTATATCGAGACCCACTTGAAAATCCCTGCTGCTAACGCCCGGCTGGAGCCGAGGAGATTAGCCGAGATTGTAGAAAAGAAGTTGAACAGTAAGTAAAGGACAAGAGCGTTGCCCGTTGGCAAGGATACCCGACAACGGACAATGGACAGTTTTATGATCAAGGTCAGTATTTTAGGTGCTACAGGCTATACAGGGAGCGAGTTACTTCGATTTTTGCTCTTTCATGAGCAGGTCGAAGTCGTTAAGGTGACCTCCCGTACAGATATCGGAATTCCCGTGGGCCAGGTGCATCGGAATTTATATAAGCTTACGAACCTGACCTTTACCGAAGAGAACATAGAAGAGATCGTCGAGCTTTCCGATGTGGTTTTCCTGGCCCTTCCCCATGGACAGGCCCTGGAGAAAGTACCTCAGATCTTTCAAGCAGCCAAACAGAAGGACATTAAGGTCCTGGATCTGGGGGGAGATTTTCGTCTTAAAGATCCCCAGGTTTTTGAGAAATATTATAAACTCAAACATACGGCCCCGGAGTTTTTAAAAAAATCGGTCTATGGTCTGACCGAATTTAACCGGGAAAAGATACGCAAATCAAATTTAATTGCCTGTCCGGGATGTTTTCCTACCGGAGCGCTGCTGGCCTTACTCCCTCTGGCCAGGGAAAATCTGCTGACCGGAGACATCATCATCAACTCGGCCACAGGATCTTCAGGGTCCGGAGCTACCCCCTCCGAAGGGACCCACCATCCCGAACGGGCCTATGATTACAAAGCTTATAACCTTTTCTCCCATCGCCATCAACCTGAAATTCAACAAGAACTGGAAAGATTTAACAGGAACCCTATTGAAGTCACCTTAACAACCCATTCCGCCCCTATGGTCCGAGGTATTTTTACCACCGTCTATACCCGCCTGAGCAAGGAGATTTCTGAGGATCAACTCAGAGATCTCTATAGGGGTTATTATGAAAAAGAGCCTTTCATCAGACTAGTTGATCAACCTCGTGCCGCCGTAGTTGCTGGATCCAATTTTTGTGATATCAGTATAGCCAGTCAAGGTCGAAAGGTTATTATTAATTCGGCCATCGATAATCTGGTCAAAGGAGGGTCCGGTCAGGCCGTACAAAATATGAACTTGATGTTCGGGCTTGACGAAAAATCGGGATTAGGTTTTCCGGGAACACATCCTTAATGGAGACGTGGGGAGATAGGGACGCGGAGGTGCGGAGGCGCGGGGATAGGGGGACGCGGGGATGCAGAGATGCGGAGATGAAGGGGTGGGTGCTGCGCTTTCGCACTCCAAAATTCCTATTTTTTTCTACGTCGTTGTAAATGAATTTAACAGAACTCATCTCCCTGGAGGACAGGTATCAGTTATTGACGTACAAGAAATTCCCCCTGGATGTAGTCAGGGGAAAAGGGAAGTATGTTTATGACTCGGAAGGCAAGGAGTATCTGGATTTATATGGTGGTCATGCCGTTGTTTCTATTGGACATTGCCATCCTAAATTAGTTAAAGCCATTCAAGATCAGGCCGAGAAGCTGATTTTTTACTCTAATGCGGTTTACAGCCCGATTCGTGCTGAGTTGAGTAAGTTATTGGTAGAGGTAGCCCCTAAAGGAATCGGGGCGGTGTTCTTCAGCAATTCGGGAGCGGAAGCCAATGAAACCGCGCTTAAGATTGCCAGGAAATTTACAGGTCGGGAAGAAATTATCTCCATGGAGAACTCCTTTCATGGACGAACTGTTGGGTCGTTAAGTGTGACCGGGGCAAAAAAATATCGGGATCAGGTAAGGCCTTTATTGGATTGCAAGTTCGTTCCATTCGGAGACCTGGAAAGTGTTCGTAACTCCATCAGTGAGAGGACTGCAGCGGTTATGGTAGAAGCCATTCAAAGCCTGGCAGGTGTTTATATGGCTAAACAGGGTTATTATCAAGGACTTCAAAAACTCTGTGAAGAAAAGGGGGCTCTTTTGATTTTTGATGAGGTTCAGACTATGCCGGGTCGCACGGGAGCCATGTTTGCCTGTAATAACTGGGAGGTCACGCCGGATCTGATCACCACGGCCAAAGGAATTGCCGGTGGAATCCCGATGGGAGTTACCTTTGTTAAAGAAGAAATTGCAAAGACCATCACCTATGGAGAGCAGGGCTCTACCTTTGGAGGTGGACAAATAGCCTGTGCAGCTTCTAAGGCAACTTTGGAAGTTATCCAGGAAGAAAAGCTGGTGGAAAATGCCCGATCTGTGGGAGAATATGCCCTAAAAATTATTTCAGAGGTTCCCAAGGTCAAAGAAGTTCGAGGGCTGGGCCTGCTCATTGGAGTGGAAACAGATCTTCCCGGTGGGGAAGTCCAGAAGAAACTCTTATCTAAAGGGATTTTGGTAGGAACTTCCGACCATCCTAAAACGATTCGATTATTACCACCCCTTATCATAGAAAGGACAGATATAGATCGGTTTACCAATGAATTAAGAAAAATTTTATAGGATAAGATCTCCAAGGAATGAACCACGCCGGTTGGTTAAAACTTCGGGGATCTGAAAGGAATAATGACCTATACAAACTTTAAAGGTAGACATTTTATCAATACCCAAGACTGGACACGCGAGGAATTGGAACAGCTCCTGGAATTGGCTATAGATATGAAGCGACAGCCATTCCGGAAGTCTTTAGCCAATAAGTCACTCATTCTACTTTTCTTTAATCCTTCTCTCCGTACCCGGACTTCGTTCCAATTAGGTATGTATCAACTAGGAGGAACGACCGTAGTTCTCAACATGGGATTAGAGGTTTGGAATCTGGAGGTTGAAGAGGGAGTAGTCATGGATGGAAAAGCCGCGGAACATATCAAGGAAGCTGCGCGGGTCTTTTCTAGATATGGGGATATGATCGGAGTCCGAAAATTTCCGGATCTTGTAGATTGGAAAAAGGAAAAACAAGATGCCGTTATCCAGGCTTTTGTCAAGTGGGGAAGTGTTCCCATTATCAACATGGAATCCCACCTCTACCATCCCTGTCAGGCCATGGCGGATATGTTAACGATCCAGGAACACCTGGGAGGATTTAAAGGACGAAAGTTTCTTCTGACCTGGGCTTATCATCCCAAGCCTCTTCCGACCAGTGTTCCTAATTCAGCCCTGCTGGCCGCGAGTAAAATGGGAATGGATGTTGTCCTGGCCCATCCCAAGGGATATGACCTGGATGAAGATATTTTAAAAGCAGTTCGAGAAAATGCCGCTCTGAATCAAAGTTCATTTCAGATCGTTTATACTATGGAAGAAGGCTTCCAAAACGCCGATATTGTTTATGCAAAAAGTTGGGGGGCTCCAGCTTTTTATGGGAATTGGGACGAAGAAGCCAAACTCCGATCCGAGTTGAAGGATTGGCGGGTTACCCAGAAAAGAATGCAACTCACCCGCAACGGTAAATTTATGCATTGTCTTCCGGTTCGAAGAAATGTCGTGGTAGACGATGAGGTCATCGATGGGCCCAATTCTATCGTCTACGACGAAGCCGAAAACCGACTCCATGTACAAAAAGCAATATTAGAAGCGATATTAAGTTAGACGAAAGGGACGAGGCAAAAGGAAAGTATCTTTGTCCCTTTTCCCTTTCGCCTTTTACCTTCGTAAATGAAAGACGTATCTATTTTAAGGACGGCGCTCCCTTATATCCAACGATTTAGAGATAATATTTTTGTCATTAAGCTGGGAGGAAGTGTAATTATTGACGTTAAAAACTTAGATTTAGTTACGGAGGAAATTACTTTACTCCATCTGGTAGGAATTCATATTGTCGTGGTTCATGGCGGAGGAAAGCAGGCCGATGAACTTCTGGAAAAACTCCATCATACTTCAAGGAAAATAAACGGACGCCGGGTCACCGATGATGATACGCTGGAAGTAGCCAAGATGGTTTATTCGGGTAAGATCAGTACTGAAATTGTCTCCGCTCTGAGACGGCATGGAGCCAAAGGTGTAGGCCTTACCGGAATTGATGGAGGCCTGATTCAGGCAAGAAGGAGACCCCCTGTAAAAGTTTTTAATAAAGAAACCGGTCAGGAAGAAATGGTAGATTACGGACATGTGGGCGACATTGAAAAAGTGAACCCGGATCTCCTTTTAACTCTGGTTAATGCCCGTTATATACCGGTTGTGGCGTCATTGGGAGCCGACGAAAAGGGGAATGTTTTAAATATCAATGCCGATGTTATTGCAGGGGAGATTGCTAAGAGCTTAAAAGCCGACAAATTGATCAGCATGAGCAATGTCCGTGGGGTTCTTCGAGATCTGAATGATCCGGATTCCTGTATCTCTTCTTTAAGTGTCCGAGAAGCTCAAGAACTCATTCAGAAAGGAATTATTGCCTCAGGCATGCTCCCTAAGATCCAATCCTGCATCGCAGCGGTGGAAGGTGGAGTACGGCGTGCCCATATTATCGATGGGACTAAACGTGACTCGCTCCTCAAAGAAATTTTCAAGCCAGAAGGCGAAGGTACCATGATTGTGACCGATTCGGATAAGGAAAAATATTTGACTGAGGAATTCAAAGGATCGTGAGCGATAGGTCGTGGGCCGTGGATAGTTAGAACCATTTTCTGCTCACGACCCACGAGCTATTACCCACTGCTTATGCATCCACTTATAGGGATTACCTGCTCAACCACGATCGGATCTTCCTGGAGTGTAAATTCTTTAGGACGTCTTCAGGATGCAGTTTATCGGAACTATAGTCAGGCTATCGAGTTTTGCGGAGGGGCCCCAATTCTCATCCCCGTCATTAAAAAAACAACGGCCTTAGAAAGTATCTTATCTAAGCTGGATGGATTGATCTTATCGGGGGGCAACGATATACATCCTCGATTTTATGGAGAAGAACCCCTACTCAAATTAGAAGCCATCGACGCAGAAAGAGACGCCACGGAAATAGAGCTAACCCGATTAGCTCTGGAAATGGATATGCCCATTCTCGGAATTTGTAGAGGAATTCAGGTCTTGAATGTGGTAAGTGGGGGGACCCTTTATCAAGATCTCTTTTCTCAAAAACCGAATTGTTTGAAACATCGTCAAGAAGCCGATATGCAGGTTCAAACCCATCGAATTCGCCTGGACCGGGAGAGTCTTCTTTATCAGATTTTTAAGAAGGATGAGGTCTGGGTCAATAGTCGACATCATCAGGCGGTTAAAGATGTAGCCCCCGGTTATCGGATTGCAGCGGTTGCCAGTGACGGCGTTATTGAGGGAATAGAAGATCTTTCCCGTAAGTTCGTTGTAGGAGTCCAATGGCACCCGGAGGGAACATGGGAAGTGGATGAAGATTCTCAGAATCTGTTTCGTGCATTTGTGGAAGCGGCTATGCGTTAAATCCCTCCAGGGGTTCGATCCTGCCCCCTAGAGGCCTTGATGCGTTACTTTCCTCATGGAAGGAGATGGTTTGACGGGGCTTACCCCCGGTAGAGCAAAGGCAAAGGTAAGTCCCGTTGTAAACATCCAATCTAAGGTTTCCCCACTAATACCTTTCCTTATTCCCGCATCGACAAAAACATTTGGCCTGGTCGACTTCCAGATGAAACCGAGAAGGCCAGAGTTAGAAGCAACCTCCTCTCTAATGCCTTCACCGCTAACTTCTCCTACCAATCTGAACTTAGAGTTGACAGGAAATTCTACAATCAAACCCCAGACAGCAAAAGGACTTGTCTCTACTCTATCCACTCCCCCACCAATATTTATATGGAAGATGAAAGGAGAAAGCTTTTCGCTGAAGATTCCCATCGTTTCGAAACCGAACTTTCTTTCTCCTTGAACGGTCGAGGGCAAAAGAAGACTGGTCTCGATGGCAATACTAACACCGTTCTTCTCCTGGAGGATACCTTCCCTTAGTACGGTCTTCAGAGATAACGCAGGATCAACGAGCTCAAGATCTTCATCTAGAGGTTTCTCAACCTCAAATTCCCCAACGACTTCCAGATTCCTTGCAATACCATAATTTACTACCAATTGAGGAATGATAAGGGTATTTTCCCCCTCTGTACGCTCTAGATTGAGATATCCAAGCTCAATCTCCATCTCTTTAAGACCGGCTACAGCAGCATCGGTCGAGATGAAGGGTCGATACCCCCAGGTAGGGGAGGGAAGAAACAGCATGAACAGGAGAAGTAAAGTTCCTTCCCTGAAGAAGACGCGTATCATTTGAACTCCTTTCCTGTTCAAGCTTCCTTCTTATTTTACTCCTCAAATTCTTTTTGGGTACTGAGTGCAGCTTTTATCCCTTTTGCGAGATCACTGGTTGAGCCAACACCCCAGTAGTGAAGGAATACCGTGCGAGGGGATTCCATAATCATATGGTTATGGAGAGCAACGATATTAATCTTAGCACTGCGAAGCGCCTTGAGCACGGGTTGAACCTCATTCTCAAGCATAACAAAATCACCGTCCACCACAGCTTTATCATCGCTTCCAACAAAGGCAGCCCAGGTGTTCACTCCCATTTCATTTCCGATTTTGTGTCCTTCCACCTTTGTGGTTCGACCGACAGTGATTTTATAAACTCCCTGGTTCATCTCACCTTTCATACCGAGGATATCTTCAATTTTTTTGGGATCCAGCGTGGTATTAACAGGATCCAGATTAACTTCAGGCATCTCACCTTTACCGCCACTGGTCTCATTAATTTTGGCAAACACTTTTCCAACTGCTGTTGCGAGTTTCTCCTCATTGCCCATTCCACCAATATGCAAGAACATGACTTTTGGAGAATCCCAGAAGAAGTGGTTGTGTAGAGCGGTAACTTCCAGACCATTGTTTAAGGCAACATCTATAACTGCATTAACCTGGTCTTCAAGCACAACATTATCACCCATAACCATGGTATGGTCACCGACTTTTTTAAACGCTGCCCAGGAGGTAAGGCCCATAGGCGGGGTTATTTTTACGCCTGCTGTAGTGATTTGGAGATCGGTGCGTGGAAGGCTAACTTTAAATACGCCTTCCTTTTCGTTGAGTTTTCCCTTTGCACCTGTGAGTTTCTCGATTTTAGTGGTATCAAGCTTTTCTTCTGCCAGGCCTGGTGTAACGGTCCAGGAAAGTGTCAGGAATGAAAAAGCGAAGACCACCCCTACCAGGGAGATATACACGCTTTGTATGTTTACACATCTTATCTTCATAGGTTAAATTCCTTTCATTTCAGTGTTCAAGCTTGAAACAGGCTTCTCCTGGATTATATGTCTTTACATCGAGAAGAGCCTCTTAATGCTTGGCTGCCAGGGCATTACCCGTCATAAGGTCGTATCTCAATTCAACCACTTTATCCTGGGCAGCCACAAGCACTACGAACTGAGGCTTATGATTTTCAACGACGGGAGTAATGGAGAATACGATCCCTTGCTGATCCTTCTGCGCCTTATGAAGGATATCAAGGAGTGAGTACGGTGAAATAGCCATCAGGGTGAGTTGTTGGGCTGAACGTTTTAGATGTTCTGGGTCTTTGAAAACTTCGACCTCAGGGTTCCACTTTTCCTCTTCCGGGCTTCCGGCGAGCTCCTTGAGGACATTGTGCTCAGCATCGGTGTCGAGTCCTTTTTCTGCGGTATAGACTGAAAGTGAAAGCTTTTTATTGTCATCAAGCTCAAATTTTACTGAGATGGGAGTTTCTGGGGCCTTAGTTGCTTGCTGAATACCCTCAAGAAGAGTAAGCTTGCTATGAGGAAGAACCTTGAGAAGTGGTCCGTATTCCTCTTTTTCGTATTCTCCGGCTTTTAAAGGCTGCGATCCCAAAATTCCCAACACCAGAAAGGTTACGATAACTCCAATTGAAAAAACACTCAAAATATTCTTCTTTACTCTCATGATACATCTCCTTTTGTTAAGCCCCAGCCGTCCTCAACATTATCTCAGCGCCATAAGCACCAAACGAAAAGCCTTATTTTCAGCTGCCCTATGCGCCGGGAATGTACCCGAATTTAATCAACGGGTAACGGGCCGGGAACTTTGGTTATTTTCTAAGTCCAGGAGCATGATCCGGAAGGTGCTCCCCTTACCCTCCTCACTCTCCAGCTCGATACGACCGCCGTGTACCTCCACAGCCCAGCGAGCCATAGAAAGCCCAAGACCGGTTCCTCCCTGCTCCCGTGAGCGGGCCTTGTCTATACGGTAAAACCTATCAAAGATGCGCTCACGGTGCTCGGCAGCAATCCCAGGGCCCTTATCGATCACCTCCAGAATAGAACCTTCCGGTCGCTTCTGAACTACAATTCGGATGCAGGTACCCTCCGGGCTATATTTAATGGCATTATCGATCAAGTTCACGATAGCCTGACGGAGAATCAGTCGATCTACCTTTACATAGACAGGTTCTTTGGCTTCGACGAGAAGGGTTTGATGCTTCTCCTCGGCAAGTACTCCCAGCTGGTTTACTACTTCTTGGGCTAACTCTATCAGGTTTATATGCTCAGGGGTTACCTTCACATGTCCGGCATCGGCCCGGGAGAGTGTCAAGAGACTGTCTACCAACC
Source organism: bacterium (assembly GCA_030550175.1). GTDB lineage: Bacteria > Moduliflexota > Moduliflexia > Moduliflexales > JAUQPW01 > JAUQPW01. The sequence continues at coordinate 28,093 of JAUQPW010000022.1, read as the reverse complement.
GGCTCAGGCGATCCACTTCCTCCAACATGCTCCCGATCACCTCACGATAGGCCTTCGCATCCCGGGGCTCGCGTAAGCCTACTTCGCCAACACTACGAATTGCCGTAAGGGGGGTTCGAAGCTCATGGGAGGCATCCGCCGTGAAGCGGCGCATCTGCTCGAAAGATCGCTCCAAACGGGCAAAGGTCTCATTAAAGACTCTAGCCAGATGTCCCAATTCGTCCTCAGGATTTTCAACTGGGAGTCGCTCTCTGAGCCTTTCTGCTGTAATCTTTCTTGCTTGCTCGGTCATTCGGCTAACCGGCTCCAAGGCATGTCGCGCCAGGGTGTAGCCCCCTAATCCCGCAATTCCGATTGCTAAGGGAAGGCCTAAAACCAGTACCAACAGGAATTTCTTCAGCTCCTGGCGAAGCGGTTCTTCGGACCTCGCTACCCGGATTACTACCGGAAGCCTATTGATAAGATAGGAGCCGCTTAAAAGCCGGACATGGATACTCGGGGGTAATTTAATGGACCTAGATACAAAGTGACCTTGTCGCTCGAAAGCGGATATAGGCCCTAGTTCTTCTTCCCTGGAGGAAGGACTACGGTAGAGAAGCTTACCTTCCGGGCTCCAGACTTCAAGCCATTGATTATTATCCGGATATTCGTTTTCTTCATGGTGGGAATCGGTATGCCTCTGCACACCTCCTTCTCCCATCCGCTCCAGTATCTGTTCGGCAACTTCAAAGTCCTCGTGAAGTTGACGATCAAGCTCAGCAAAGAGATTGTATCTCAGAAACAGAAATACACCTCCTGCATAAAGGACAAGTACGACGGTGAGCGTTAGCGTGTACCAGAGTGTAAGCCGCCCTCGAATACTGTGAAGATGCCAGTACCTCTTCATGGTTCGCCCTCCCGCAGGATAAAGCCAACCCCTCGCACGGTGTGGATGAGTTTGATTGCAAAGTCCTGATCTACTTTCTTCCTCAAACGTGCAATATGGACATCGATGACATTATCCAGGGGTGTGGCTCGGGATGGCTCCTTCCACACGTCTCGGGTGAGCATTTCCCGAGACACCAGCTGGTTCTGGTGGCGGAGCAGATACTCAAGGAGCTCAAATTCACGCGCAGTCAAATTCAAGACCTGATGACCACGAGTGACTTTTCGCGTTACCAGGTCCATCTCTAAGTCCCCTGCTTTAAGGCGAAGCACCTGATCTGTTCGACCCCTACGTAAAAGTGCACGAATGCGGGCAAGGAGTTCGGGAAATGCAAAGGGCTTTATCAAGTAGTCATCAGCCCCACTGTCAAGACCAAGCACCCGATCCTCGATAGCATCCTTTGCGGTTAGGATCAGAACCGGAGTCTGAAGTCCTCGTCTTCTTAATGTAGTAAGCACTTCGATCCCGTCCCGGCCTGGAAGCATCAAATCCAGCACCACCAGATCAAAAACCTCTGCATGGGCATAAAAAAATCCCTCTTCCCCAGTTTTTGCGATGACGACTTCGTAGTGCTCTGCTTCAAGTCCTTCTTTCAAGGCTTGAGCTACTTTAGTTTCGTCCTCGACAACAAGGATACGCATAGATTTTACTTCTCCGTAGGAGCAATCTGTTTGTAGCAACGATCCTACCGGACACTAAGCCCCGTAGGGACGACCTGTGAAATTCTGGCATCGTCTTTATCCACAGGTTGCTCCTATGGGGCTAAAAGGGACCCTATGGGCTACAAACAGTTCGCCCCGCTGGGGCTTTTTCGGTAATTTAGCATTGTCGAGGTAATTACTTTAAGAATTAAGAATAATGTAAGGTAGGCTGGCAGGTTTTCCTACTGAAGTTTTTCTGACATTTATGTAAGAATTTCAGCAGAGCCTGAAACCAGGAAAAGGTAGGTGTTTTGGGACCTTAAGGGTTGTTACCAAAGATCTTTTTTACTTATCGATATATAGGACTTTCTATTTGAGTTGGCCTTCCTTCCGGGCTTTTAGGTAAGCATATAGTGAGTCGTAGAGGAAAAATCCTTTCTCCAATGTTTCATAATCATCCTTGGTTACAAGGGGAAACCCATGACTGATAGCACATAACCCTGCTCCTTCTGGAGCTTCATTGAGGGCTCCTGGGATATCCGCAGCATGGACGATATGAGCTAACTCGATGAGTGCAGGGTCTGTCAGGGAATAGTCCTGGATAATCTGTTCAAAGGAAGTAAGGCCTCGGTCATGGGCATAACGCGCCCCGGGAGCATCAAACCCAATCGCCCCTTGAGAGCGCTCTACTTCTACGACCTCATCGGGTTCAACAAAAATAAACTCAGCCTCCCTGTCCACGAACCGTCGGATGAGCCAGGCTGTGGCTACCCGGTTTACCCGGATGTGCTTACGGGTGACCCACTTCATGGTAGATTTCCTTTCTTTCAGATAAGACGAGATAATCAAAGTTACAGGTCTAAAAAACTATGGGGTTAAGGTTTGCTGCAACGCACCGGGTCTTTGAAACCTACTCCTTTTTTCCGCTCTTTATTTAACCCTGGATAAAACCCGCCGGGCAGCCTCGGCGACATTTTTAGCCGTTAATCCTAATCGTTCATAAATTATGGGGTAAGGTGCCGAGGCCCCAAAGCGATCTAACCCTATCACCTCTCCTTTTAATCCCACATATCGGCTCCATGCCAGGGTAGCTCCCGCCTCCACGGCTACCCGGGCCTGAATTTGGGGAGGTAATACGGTCTGTCGATATTCTACCGGTTGGGCTTCAAACAACTCCCAACTCGGCATGGACACTACCCGAGCCTGTATTCCTTGTTCGGCCAGTAACTCCCTGGCTTCCAGTGCTAAATGCACTTCAGACCCCGTTCCTATTAAGATCACGTCTATATCTTTTGCATCTACCAGAATATATCCTCCCTTTCTGGCTTCCGAGGCCGGGGCATACCGACTTCGATCCAACACCGGAATACCCTGTCGAGTTAAAATCAGGGCTGTCGGCCCCTGTTGACGAGTAAGGGCTACACGCCAGGCTTCCACCGTTTCGGTCGCATCTGCCGGTCGAAATACCACTAGGTTTGGAATCGCCCGCAAACTCGTCAAATGTTCAATGGGTTGGTGGGTCGGTCCATCTTCTCCCAATCCCACACTGTCATGGGTAAAAACAAATATCACCGGTAATTCACTTAAAGCTGCCAGCCGAATCGCTGGTCGCATATAATCCGAGAAGACCAGAAAGGTTCCGCCATAGGGTCGAATCCCTCCGTGTAAAGTCAGTCCGTTGAGAATTCCTCCCATTCCATGCTCTCTTATTCCAAAGTGAATATATCGTCCTGAGAAATCGTCTCGGGTTAAGAACTTCTCCCCTTTGGGTAAGGTGTTGTTGGAAGGGGTTAAATCTGCCGAGCCACCCAGTAAATTTGGAATTCGGGGTGCAATGGCATTGAGGACGGCCCCCGAAGCGGCTCGAGTCGCAAGGGGTTTATCCAGGGGAAAGGTTGGCAGGTCACGGTCCCAATCGGCAGGTAGTTCCCTGCTCATGAAACTTTGAAAAGCCTTGGCCAAATCCGGATAAGTCTCTGCATAACGAGCAAACAGAGCTTCCCATTGGGCTTGTTTAGCCGCCCCGGCAGCACCGGTTTCTCGCATGAATTCGTAAACTTCCGGAGGGACATAGAACGGTGGATCTGTGGGCCAGCCTAAACGTTGCTTGGTCAAACGGACTTCGTCTGCACCTAACGGCTCTCCATGGGCTTTATTGGTATCCTGTTTGTGGGGACTTCCAAAGCCGATGTGGGTCTTACAGGCAATTAAGGACGGACGTTTCTTCTCGGCTTGAGCCGCATATAGGGCCATTTCCACCGCAGCCGGATCATGTCCATCCACCTGTTGCGTATGCCAGCCATAAGCGGCAAATCGAGCCAGCACATCTTCACTAAAAGCCAGCCAGGTGGGTCCATCGATACTGATGCCGTTATCGTCGTATAGTACGATCAGCTTCCCTAAACCCAGATGCCCGGCTAAAGATCCGGCCTCATGGGAAATCCCTTCCATCATATCCCCGTCACTGGCAATGACATAGGTATAGTGATCCACAATATTGAAACCGGGCCGATTGAACCGGTTGGCAAGCCAACGTTCTGCAATGGCCATTCCCACGGCATTGGTAATCCCTTGTCCAAGGGGACCGGTTGTGGCTTCAACACCGGGCGTGAGGCCGTATTCGGGATGACCCGGAGTCCGACTCCCCCATTGACGAAAGGCCTGGAGCTGCTGGAGGGGAAGATCATAACCGGTGAGATGAAGGAGACTGTAAAGGAGCATGGAGCCATGGCCTGCAGAAAGAACAAAACGGTCCCGATTGGGCCAGGAGGGATCTTTGGGGTTATGGGAGAGGAACTGGGTCCAGAGAACAACGGCAGCATCGGCCATGCCCATAGGCATACCCGGATGCCCAGAATTTGCTTTTTGGACACTATCCATAGCCAATACCCGAATAGCATTGGCGGTTAATCGACGTAGCCGTGACAGGTCCGTAGTCTGGGTAGATAGGGAGGTTGATGCAGGGTTCATCATGATCCTTAAACGATAAGGGATGAATGAAAGAAGGATCATCCATCGTCCATCGTTCATTTATCCTTATTGCCTTCAATTTTCATTACTCAATTAAAATCATTTTACCGAATACTTAAATGATACCCAAAAATTGAGTGACATGCAAGAGCCTGACCCGATGAATTTCCATTTGACATCTCGAACTCCCGAATTTATAATTAAAACAGGTCATCAGGTTATAAGTAAATAACCCCAAATAACAACCCCAAGGATAGAGGAGGAACTTGCATGGTTCAAACAACTAAAAGCTTTAAGTTTATACGCTGGTCTCTACTCGCCATCCTGGCAATAGGGATAATGAGTTCCTGGGTCCTTACCCAAGAGGCCCAAAAGAAAACGGCCCTGATCATTGTGGATATGCAGAATGACTTTGCAAAGGAAGGCGGGGCTTTATATGTACCTTCTACAGAGCAGATCAAACCCAAACTGAAACAATTAATTGCTAAAGCCCGTGAGAAGGGGATTCCCATTATTTATACCCAAGACTGGCATCGCCCGGACGATGTAGAGTTTAAGATCTGGCCGCCCCATACCATTCAAGGAACCCAGGGAGCAGAAGTTATCGCAGAAATTGCACCTACCGATAAGGATTATACGGTTAAGAAACGAACCTATAATGCCTTCTTTGAAACGGATCTGGACATGCTCCTGCGCCAGTTGGGAGTTAAACGGGTTGTTATAACCGGAACCGTATCGAATATTTGTGTTTTGAACACGGCCGGGGATGCGGCTTTGCGAGGCTACGAGGTCGTTCTGCCCCATGATGCCATTGCTCCCCTTACAGATTTTGATCAGCAAGCGACCCTCCGGGAAGTCTCCTTCCTCTATAAGGGTAAAATTACGACGGCAGACCATGCCTTTGATCCTGATCCCCAGGAGATCAAAGTCGAATTCAATGCCAAACTTCCTGAGTTAAAAATAGTCTCCAATGTAGAACTTCCAAAAGACAAAACGGCCGTCATTGTGGTAGACATGCAGAATGATTTCGCCCGGGAAGGAGGTGCCCTATACGTACCTGCAACTAAGGAAACCATTGAACCTATCAAAAATCTCTTGAAGAAAGCAAGATCGTCGGGTACCCTAGTTGTTTTTACCCAGGACTGGCACCGAAAGGATGATCCCGAATTCAAAATCTGGCCTCCTCATACCATCCAGGGAACCGAAGGCGCTCAGGTGATCGCAGATTTTGAACCCTCCGATAAAGACTATTTTATTAAAAAACGAACCTACGATGCCTTCTACGGTACCGATATGGATCTGCTCCTCCGACAGAACGGGATTCAAAATGTCGTAATTACCGGCACAGTTGCCAACATCTGTGTCTTGCATACTGCCGGAAAGGCCAGACTACACGGCTATAACCTCATTGTAGCCCGAGACGGAATATCGGCCTTAACACCCTTTGATATGGATCTGTCCCTACGGCAGATGTCCTTTCTATATAATGGGACCATAGTTGATTCGGGAAATATTCAATTCAAGTAATCTTAGGAGGTGGGAGTGTGGGAGTATGGGAGTAGGAAAGAGTATGGGAGTAAATTTCCCTATCCTCATACCCCCACACTCCCACACCCCTATACTTCCTTACTTCCACACTCCCATTCCTCCATACCCCCGCACCCTCATTCTCCATTCCCTTACTCTGTTTCTCTTCTTCTCTTCCTTTTTCTATTGCTTAACCTTTCTCTTCCCGTAATCGCCCATACCTACAGCACCAGTTATTCCTATCTGACCATTGAACAGGATAAGGTGTTCTACCGATTAAAAGTCCCTGCGACTCAGTTTTTGATGGCAATTCAGGTGGAACCGGACAAACTTAATGAAAACCTGGATAGGGCCGTTGCTTACCTGAGAGAGAAGATTAAAATCCTGAATCGCGGATCGGCTTGTAGTTTGACCCTTCAGCGCCTCCATCCTCTGGAAGAGGATCCCATTTTTATCTATATCGATATGGTCTTTACCTGCAAAAAACCCATTGATAACTTCACCATGTCCTGTAAAATCCTGGAAGATGTCCCCGAACTCTATCACCAGAATCTGGCCAAAATGACTTTCAGGGGTGAGACCCGTCAATTCCTTTTTACGCCGGATAAATATTACAACTGGGAAGAAGGAGGGATATTGGGGGAAATCCCTCAAGAAGATCGGTTTACTCGTATTAAAGAGAAGATCCGGTCAGGAATCCAAAGCCTATTAACGGGAGGGAATATCCTTTTATTTCTTCTGATCTTGTTTCTGCCGGTCGGAATCTTAAAAGAGGCTTTTAAAACCCTCCTCGCTTTTACCCTGTCTTACACGCTGGCCTTCTTTCTGGAAAATCTTTTGTTTTTAAATCTAACTCCCAAATTTATAAACTCTCTCCTCTACTTCGGGGTGGCGTATTTGGCCCTTGAAAATTTATCTATAAAGCCTGCTCTCCGTCGATGGATTCTGGCGGGGATCTTTGGCTCTGTATATGGATTTTATTTTGCCCAGACTTTCGTAGCTTTGGATCGGTCTCCATCGGATCGGTTTGCTTCTTTGCTTGCTTTTTATATTGGAACCGGCATAGGACAGATCCTCGTTCTTCTCTTTTTAGTTCCTGCTGTTTCTTATTTGAACCAGTGGAAATTGGGATATAAAACCATCCGGGTTCTTTCCACAGGAATTCTTGGGGTCGCGTTACTTCAGTTTTTTAGAGGGATTTTTTTATAGAGTAGAATACCTGTCCGGCTTTGCCGAGGGGAGATTTTCACTTTTAGCTTTTCCCCATGGACTTTACATTAAATTCACCGGGTCCACATCGACGGTTATACGTACATCTTTGATAGATTCCACCTTACGAAAGGTTTCGATCCCTTCGCCTACAAAAGTCCGTAGGGTTCCCGAGCTGGGACTTTTTAGCAAAATCTGATATCGATATCTTCCCTTTAATTTAGCCAGAGCTGCTGCCGTAGGACCCAGGAGGATGACCTCTTCAGGCTTTTGAATTCGGAGGTGTCCGGCCAATTTTTTAGCCAGGATTTCGGTAAAATCTTTATCTGTCCCCTGGAGGATGATATTGACGACCCGGGAGAAGGGGGGATATCTCAATTGTTGACGGAAGTGGATCTCTTTTTCATAAAACTTGAGATAGTCATGGGTTTGTGCGGTGAGAATGGCGTAATGAGAAGGGGTAAAGGTTTGAATGAGAACCTCTCCGGGAAGGGATCCACGTCCGGCGCGGCCTGCCACCTGGGTCAATAATTGAAAAGTTCGCTCACTGGCACGAAAATCGGGGAGATGTAGCATCGTTTCGGCCGAGATAATTCCAACCAGTGTTACATAAGGGAAATCATGGCCTTTGGCAATCATTTGGGTTCCGATGAGGATGTCAATCTCCCTATTCTCAAACCGGGTTAAAACATCGCGATGGGATTCCTTTTGGGTCATGGTATCTCGATCCATGCGAGCCACCCGCGCCTGGGGAAAGAGGAGTCGAACCTCTTTTTCCACCTTCTGGGTTCCTACCCCATAGTAGCCTACTTCTGAGCCGGAACATGCCGGACATACTCTGGGAGCTACCTTGGAGAAATCGCAGTAGTGACAGAGTAACCGCTCGATGGGAATATGGTAAGTTAACGTAACACTACAACGGGGACAATAATAAACAAATCCACATTCTCGACACAGGAAGAAGGTGGCAAATCCCCGTCGGTTCAAGAAGAGCAGAGTTTGTTCCTTTCGTTTTAAGCGGGATTCAATCGCCTGCTCCAGCTCAGAGGAAAAGATCCGGGTGGATTCCTGGGGAGCTTTTCTCATGTCCAGGATATAAACCCGTGGAAGTTCTCGCCGATCGATCCGTTCGGTCAAACTGATGATTTTGTATTTACCTTGTTGGGCATTGTAGAAACTTTCCAGGGAAGGAGTGGCACTTCCCAGGATGGCGGGAGCATTTTCAATCTTGGCCCGCATGATGGCTACATCTCGTCCATTATAACGCGGAACAGAGTCTTGCTTGTAAGAAGGATCATGTTCTTCATCGACAATCACCAACCCGAGTTTGGGAACCGGCGCAAAAATGGCCGATCGGGCTCCCAGGACAATATCGATCTCCCCTTTTCGGATTCTTTGCCATTGATCAACCCGCTCCCCTGCAGAGAGGCGACTATGTAGAATCGCGATACGATCCCCAAAACGGGATAAAAACCGATTGACTAAAAGCGGGGTCAAAGAGATTTCTGGAACCAGAAAGATAGCCTGTTTCCTGGAGAACCCCCCTTGAGAATCTTGTTTTTCTTTTTGCGTTCCGGAACTCGGGGACAGATTTTTAGTGAGCAGATACTCGATAGCCTGCAAATAAACTTCCGTTTTGCCGCTGCCGGTAACCCCATGCAACAAAATAGTCGAAAACCTTCCAGAATCAATTTCGGATTTGATCATCTCTAGAGCCCTAGCCTGGGGTTCTACCAGGGAAAGGGGTTGTGTTTTCTGATAGGAAATATGCTCAAAGGGATCCCGGTAAACCTCCTTAGAATAGGCAGCAACCCAACCGGTTTTCTCTAAAGACTTCACAACCTGGTAAGGCTCGAATCCCAGTTTATCTCCTAACTCGGTTAAAGCAATATCCTGGGGGTATATTTTCATTAAAAAGGTCAGTACTGCAGCTTGATGAGGAGCCCGGGTCTTTAAAGCGTTCACGGATTCTGCTATCTGGGAAGGCTCTTGAAGAAGTCGTACATATCTGGCAACCTTAGGTTTAATTTTGGTTTGGATAACACGCTCTATCTCAATAAGCCCGCGCTTTTCCAGAGCATGGAGGGTAGAGTAAAGACCCTTTTTGCCCAGTTTTTTCTTCAGCCTGGGTAAAGGAATCTCTTCTTCCCTTTGAAGGAATTCCAGGAGTTTACGTTGTGCAGGGGTTATCCCTTCCTGGGCTAAAGATGAGGATCGATCGGGCTGTTCTCCTGAGAGGTTAAGTCTGACAATGGAGACTTCTAAGCTTTCCAATCCGGCAGGGAGGGTGGCCTTGATAGCCTCTCCCCAAGAGCAGAGGTAATAATCGGCCATCCATTCTGTTAATTTCAAAAGATTCAGATTCAAAATGGGTTCCGTATCTAAAACATCGGTAATTTCCTTCAAACCGGCCAGATCTATAAGATTAGGATCTAAAGAAGGAATCAGATTGACCACATATCCGGTAATCTGTCGATTTCCAAAAGGGACCAGAACCCTTTTACCGATGGTGATTTCTTCCTGAAGACTCTCCGGAATTTTATAGGTAAAGGTCTGATAAACCGGTAAGGGAATAGCTATTTGGGCATAAGGTATCATGTGTAAAGGGTGAATAAAAGACGAATAGAGATCAAGAAAATTTTTTGAGAAAGCATTCTATCCCAGGAATTGTGGTAAAGAATAATAGACGAGTTCAGGGAAAAAATCAATAAAAATCTTCAGGTGTTTTTCGCTTAATATTCTCCTTTTCCCTTGACAAGTTTTCCGATTTCCTGTAAGCTTTTGAATAAGAAGGCTTAGAAATTCTTTGCAAGGTAAAGTTACTGGAACCTTACCAAATTCTACTTGACGTGTTAGAGGAGTTGTTTGTATGCTGGGAAAGCTTATTCTACGTCAACAACCCTATAACATGGAGGGCATTTATGATGGAGCAACGTGAAAGACGACCTGAAAAAAGTTTAAATAAGGTCTTAATTATCGGTCGACTGGGACGAGACCCGGAGTTGCGATATACCCCGAACGGCACAGCTGTTGCGACCCTGGCCGTGGCGACCAACGAATCCTGGCAGGACAAAGAGACCAGTCAATGGCAGGAGCGTACCGAGTGGCATCGGGTTATAGCCTGGGATCGGCACGCCGAGATTGCCGGAGAGTATTTATCCAAAGGAAGTCGGGTTTATATCGAAGGTCGTTTACAAACCCGGGAATGGGAGGATAAAGATGGCATTAAGCGGTGGACCACGGAAATCATCGTCCGGGACATGATCATGCTGGGAGGTCGAGGGGATAGCTACTCACCTCGGATTGAAGAACCTCCGCATCCTGCAGATGTATACAATACAGGAATCTCATCGGGATCCGAAGTACCTCCGGTGGGAGGGACCGAAGAAGACATTCCCTTCTGACCAGAAGTCAGAATCCAGAAGTCAGAATGAACAGGGAAGCTACCTTGCCCTTGATCGGGTTATCCATGTTGGGATGAGTTCCTGACTCTATTCTGACTTTTTTACTGTTTGTTGAAAAAGAGTGTGACACCGGGTCAGACGATCCTCTTACCCGAAGCCGAGTTGCATTATTACGAAGCTCTCTTTTCAAAGAAAGAGAGTGATCGACTCTTTGACTCCTTGCTGAAGCATATAGACTGGCAACAAGGAGAAGGAACTTTCTTCGGGAAGAAAGCTCTGATTCCACGATTACAGGCCTGGTATGGGGAAACCGGCGAGGGTAAAATCTACAAGTATTCGGGTATGACGTTGATTCCCCTGGATTGGACTCCTGACCTTCTTTTCATCAAAAGTCGCATCGATGAGCTTGCTGGAGTTCATTTTACCAATGTCCTGGTGAACCTTTATAGAGATGGAAGAGACGGAGTAGGCTGGCACAGCGACGATGAATCCATCTTAGGAAAGAACCCAATCATCGGTTCTGTAAGTTTTGGAGCAACCAGAGTTTTTCAGCTCAGGCATAAGACCCGAGGGATCAGGTTTGAACTGGAATTAACACACGGAAGTTTCTTACTCATGCAGGGTCCAACCCAACATTACTGGCAGCATCGGATTCCTAAAAAAGCAGGGATTACCAGGCCGCGGATTAATTTGACTTTCCGGGTTTTACACGAGGTGAAGGGAGGGTAAAAGAATCTCCAACGCACCGGAAAACCGTTGTTTTGTCTTACTGGGATGAGGGTTCTTGGATTAAGCTGTTATCGGCACCCAGACCCGGATAGGTTGCTACAGGCTCTTTTTTTAGAAAATTAGAAGCAACGGGTACAGGTAGGGCCGGGATAGCCTCTCCGGCGTGGTTCAATAGTTGACGATCAAACAGACCCCGTGCACGGAAATGCTCAGATTCCAGAGCTTTTGGGAGGGTTGTTACGATACTACAGCACACATCCTGACCGGAGAATATCTTTTCCCACTCCTGGGCGGTACGGGATTGAATGATTTGGGCGACCTCGGTGAGGGTTCTTTCGGGGGATTTCGAATCATCTCGAAATTCCTCGGCGAGTCCTATCAGCTCACAAAAGTTGTTCCAGAATTTATTTTCCAGGGGGGCTGCAGCCAGGAATTGACCATCTTTGGTTTGATAGATCTGATATCTGGGGGAACCACCGGTGAACAATCCTTTCCCTGATTGAGGCCACTGATGGGTAGTAAAGCCACTCCCTATAGCCCAGAACATGAAGGTAAAGAGGTTATCGGACATGGCCATATCCAGGTAACATCCTTCTCCGGTGCGATTCCGCCGGAGGAGGGCTAACAGGATATTAATCACCACGGGATAAGAACCACCGCCAATATCTGCGATCAAGGCGGGAGGGATCACGGGAGCCCCGTTAGGGGTAGCTCCCAGACTTAAAAGACCCGTTTCTGCCAGGTAATTGAGATCATGCCCTGCCATATGGGCCTGAGGACCTTTCTGTCCGTAACCGGTCAGAGAGCAATAAATAATCTTCGGATTGATCTTTTTTACCGCTTCATAGCCCAATCCAAGCCGATCCATCACCCCGGGTCGAAATTGTTCCAAAAGGATATCGGCCGTTTGGAGGAGAGGTTTGAGGGAGTCCAGGGCTTCCGGATCCTTTAAATCCAGGGAGATACTTCGCTTACCCCGGTTCAGGAGGGCAAAATGGACGCTATCCTCCCCGAACCTGGGTAGATAAGAACGCAATTCATCCCCCTGGGGGGGACGTTCCACTTTAATCACTTCCGCTCCTGCTTCGGCGAGAATTAAAGAAGCTAAAGGTCCCGGTAGCAAGGTACTAAAATCGAGAACCCGGATCCCCGACAGAGGAGGTAAAGATGGATTTATCTCTTTCATCTTTCCCCTTCCTTTCCGTTAGCCTTATTCACCGTTTCTTCTTCTTTTTCTAAATGGGTGTGGTGAGGATCTGCCAGGATGGAGAGAACCTTTTCATGGATTAAACCATTGGAACTGATCAGACTTCCTCCGTAGATAGACCGCCGGCCTGTCAGGGTTGTTGCCTGACCACCCGCCTCTTCCACGATCACTTGCAGGGGAGCAATATCCCAGGGCTTTACAGCCGGATCGATGGCCACTTCCCCGGCACCTTCTGCCACAAGCATATGCTGATAAAAGTCTCCAAATCCCCGTGTCCTTTGCACCTGGCGCATCAAAGTGAAAATACTCCTTGGAGGTAAGGATTCTCCCCAGCCACCCAGGGTTCCGTGAAAGAGGTGAGCTTTCTGAAGATCCTGGATTTGGGAAACGTAAAGTCGGCGTTTTCCACAATAAGCCCCATGACCTCGTGCGGCCTTCCATCGTGTCTGTAAAGCCGGTGCAGTCACCAAACCGGCGATGACTTCACCTTCTTCTTCGATGGCAAGTAGGGTGGCAAATATGGGGATACCCCGAACGAAATTCCGGGTACCATCAATCGGATCAATGATCAGGCGTAGGTTTCTCGATCCGGTCTGTTCCCCATACTCTTCACCGCAGATGCCCAGATCCGGATGATGTTTTCGCAAGAGGTTCTGGGCTATTTCCTCAATCGTACGATCTGCTTCGGTTACGGGACTCAGGTCAACTTTTTCCTCAACACGGAGATTCTGCGCACGAAAGAGACGCAGGGCAATCTCGTCCGCACGATCCGCAATCTCCTCAAGAAAGGATAACCAGGAGAGGGAATCCATCTGTTTCATATTTTATATTTTAAACTCTTTTTTGACTTCGATAAACAGGTTATTCGGTAATTTTGCAGGGTACTAATCAGAATTTTTTCAAGCGGAGCATTTCCTTCTGCCTTTTCCTTAAGTTACCTATCCTTCTTTTACCTTTTCAATTGTTGCCTCCCAGGCGAATCCGGCTAACAAAGCTGCCGGCCAGCTATCCAGTTTATCGTCTAGAAAGGCCATAATGAGAGGGGCCGTAACGAAGGCAAAGATAAGGGTTACGATATAGGGCTTGCTGGCATCCCAGGCACGGGATAGGAATCCCGGTACTCCGGCCACCCCAGCTCTAGGTCTAGGTAGGGCCTGCCTCAATATGGGATAGAGGACACTGATCACGATACCTGCAACAACGGCCAGATATGTTGACCAAAACGACATGGGCAAGACCTCCTCAAATAAGCTTTTGTAAGCAAAATGGATTCTGCTTCCTGATGCCCGAATTAAGCAAGCATGAACTTAAATCGGAGCGCCCAAGGGCATCAAGCAAGTTAATAAGAAAGGCGTTACCGGTTAGAATTATGGGTCTCATAAAAGTAAGAGCATTTAACGCCTTGAAATCCACGAGGTTAACCAATTTCAACCTGCCAAAGTTTTACGGTTGTTTTAGTAACGACCTTTGCGGATGCCCTTTTATCTAATAACCCTTTATAAGAGTTGTCAAGAACAAAAGGTGGATGGCTTCTCCCTCAGGTATCCAGAAATCGTATAATCAAGCCTGTAAATTCCCTGCCGGTACTGATTTTCAATTAAGTATATGCAATTTTTTATAATACAGATCCCAACGTGGATTCGAAAAGCCTATCGGGTTATTCTATTCATCCCGGCAGGCCTTGTTTATGGTCCGATAGGAGGTAGTGTACGAACCAGTCGGTTGCAAGCCGCGCGACCTCTTCCAGTGCACCGGGTTCTTCGAAGAGGTGCGTCGCTCCGGGGATGATCTCCAGCTTCTTTTCCGTGCAGAGCTGTGCCAGTGCCGCCCGGTTCAGGTCGATCACCAGGGTATCTTCTCCACCCACGATGAGAAGCGTGGGGGCCTGGACCCGAGGCAGAAAGGACTCTGCCAGATCCGGGCGTCCACCCCGTGAGACAACTGCCCCTACAACCTCTGGACGTTCTGCCGCAGCAACCAGTGCAGCCGCCGCACCGGTACTGGCACCAAAGTAGCCAATTCTGAGGTTTTGGGTCTCCGGGTTCTGCTTGAGCCAGTCTGTGGCACCAACAAGCCGCTCAGCCAGCAGCTCGATATTAAACCGGAGATGTCGAAGCTGCATATCCACTACTTCCTCTTCTGAGGTGAGAAGGTCCATGAGTAGAGTCGCAAGTCCGGCCTCGCGAAGCACCCGTGCAACGTATCGGTTTCGAGGACTATGCCGACTACTCCCACTCCCGTGCGCGAATACCACAATCCCTCGCGTACCTCCGAGCCCCTCTAGATTCCCTGAAAGGGTAACCGGGCCTGCCGGAATCTGGACCAGGTTCTCTTCATCCTGTCTTCTCGATATTCCATTCATGGGTATTTCCTCCTTTATTTCTTATTTGCTCATCCCTGAATAATTAAAATACTGCCTAAACCATAGGAGTCACCTTTCTGGTTGCTCCGTTTAAGGGCTATCACAAAGATCACTCCTTAATTATACCACATTTTCATAGTAAATGGGTATCAGCTCAGAAGGAACAACGATGAAGAAGGTGACTGATTCCATAAAGGAAAGTACTATCCTAGAAAGACAGAGGAAAATGAAAGACCGTTGCACCGGGTTCGTGTTCCTGGATGCCTCCCTCAGGATCGTCCTTTATCAATACCTTCACCGGTTCATCTCTGTATTACCATTGGCACTGCTTCCCATAATCCTACAGAAATAAAGTTGCGTATGTCCTTTAATCGCCTATTAGGGGAGTTAATTCAGTTCCTGCTGAAGTTTATCCCTTTCGGCCTTCCGTTCCATCAACTCTTTCTGCATATCCAGACGCTGCTGGCTCAGCAAGGTGATCACAGCAAGACTGGTGTGGGTATCAGACCTTCTAAGCTCATCCTTCCGCTCTTTAATCTCGTTATCTAGTTTCGCAATGTCACGCTCCAACCGGGCAATCCGTTCCTCCATAAAGCAAATCTGCTGTTCCAGGGCCTTCCGACGCTGCACCGGGTCAACCTCCCTTCAGGGTTGTGGCTGCTGACCCGATGACTCCGACTTTTTTGGCGGCTGTGGGATCGGGGACACTGATGAGCCGGGGCATTGCTGCAGAGCATCTTCCGCTGCCCGGTGTAGGATTGGATCCCGGTTGAACATTGCCATCTCCTCCAGGGCCTTGACCGCCTCAGGTGTATCGATGAGGCCCAACACCTGGATGATTTCTACGCGACGGGCAGTATCTTTGCCGAAGATCTTTTCACTCTGGTCCAGGACATTAACCAGAAGGGGCACGGCAGTAGCTGCACCCTGACCGAACTTACCAAGGGTCACGATACACTCACTGGCGAGATTGATGGGTCCCATCGCCTTTACCCACTCCGAACTGCCGGGCTGGAACGGAACAAGACGAACCCCCGGCGGGGTTGGAGCGGTGGCTTCCCGGTTGCGTTCGATAAGCTCGTTGGCCGTATACACCAGCAGGCGGCGAATTACCCCTTGACTTTGTTCCGCGGCATCCGGACCGATGGCCCCCAGCGTCCAGACCATCTGAAGGAGAAATTCATTCGTGGAATCGACCTTCCGTGGCGGTCCGATCCCCCCCGGTACAACCCCGGTATACCCGGCCTCCTTCCTTTGGCTCCTGCTGCAGGCTCCTCAGCCTCCATCTGACTTGACGGGGGGTGGGGCTTCGGGTAGCGGTAAGGTAGCCATCCGTCGCCGCGTCGGCACGCTGATCGGATCAGGCCCTTCAATCTGTTCGATGTATTGCTTTCTTTTTTCCAGCTCTGCCACCAGGGTAGGCACGGCCTGTACTGCTCGTGCCCCATGCCGCACCAGGACCTCTAGTGCCTCCATCCGTCGCACGATGGACTCTGTCTCATTCTGAAAGATACGTAGCGCCTGGGTAATTTCTCGTTCGGCGCGTTCCGTAGTCCTGAGATCCACTCTGCTTCCCGGGTCCATAGGATCTACAATCTGCGCCATCGCCCCCGGCACTCCAAGCCATAGCAGCACCACCGGCCATATCCTTCTTAAAGGAACCCGATACATGTTATAACCTCCTTTTCCATATACGGACAGGCTAAAGAGAGGTATGTCTCTCCGCCGGCCGATGGTTAGACATTCTTCGGCATTGACCCTTCGGCCTTATATTTTCTCCGCGATCGGTTGATGATATTTTTAGTTTTTTAAAGAGGTTTTAAGCATTGAACTCGGCCCATTGCATATGCAACAGGCCAGGAGGCCTGAAAAGCTGCTGGGGGTCTTTTCACGATAGGAAGTTAAAGGGGTCATAACTTATAGGGAGTCATAGGGGGTAAAAATCAGAAAGTCTGAGAGATCCTGACTTCAAAACTCTTCTGTATTAAAGCTTCTCGAGTCAACCGCCGTCCCTCCTAAAATCCCGTTGACATTTCTTTCCATTCGTGCTAACACTTGTTAACCATACAGATTTTGTAAACTTTACATTTGTTTTGAGGGGTTTGCAGTTTTTATTTTTTATAAAGGAGAATATAGCGTATGCCCACACTACCCACACAGCGAAACCTGTCCCCCGGTACTCCAGGCCGGAATAATTCTTCCCTTTCAAAACCTCGAAGGCTTTCTTTAAGGTTGGCTTTAGGGTCTATTACAGAAGTGGACGCTTCCGCATTGGTTGTAGGACACTTTAAAGGAGTTGCTCCCCGTAGCGCAGAACTTGCCGTGGATCAAGCCATTGGATCGGTTATTAATGATTTCGAGAATCGGCGGATGATCAGCGGAAATCTGGGGGAGATTTTCTTTATTCCAACCCATCGAACCAGGTTATATGCTTCTACGGTGATATTGGCCGGATTGGGTAACTTCTCCAATTTTACCACGGATAGTTTGAGACTGGTGGGAATGAATCTTATCAAAGGGCTGGTAAGTACCAAAATTTATGATTTCGGTATGGTTTTAATGGGCTCCAATGCAGGAAATTTATCAGTAGAAGATGCCACCCGGACTCTTATAAACGGAATCTATGAAGGGTTACAGAATTATGATCCCGATGGCAGGATCCAGGAGATGACCCTGGTCGAGATCAATGAGGAGAAATATCGAAAAATCCGAGAGGTCCTTTTGAATTTCCTGAAAAGTGATTTCTTAACTCAAAAACTGGATATCTCCTTTTCTGAATATACCTTGACCGGAATCCAGGCTGAACCGGCCAAGGAAAAAATATCTCCTTTAAATATTGTGATTCGAACCGAGGGAATCAAACTTATTTTTTCTGCCCTGGGAGAGTCGGCTACCCTGCGTAAGGAGCGAACCATCTCTCCAAAAATCATCGAAGGCATCCGGAAGAAATTGGAGGATTCGTATGGAAAACCTCAGGCCGAAGAAATTCAAAAAGCCCATGGAAAACTCCTCTTTGACCAGGTAGTTCCGGAGGATATCCAGAAGGTTATCCTGGCCTGTAAGGGTCGCCCCATCGCACTATCCCTGGATTCCTATGCGGCTTCTATTCCCTGGGAACTTATGTATACCGATCATCCAGATTGTCCGGGTTTTCTGGGACTTAACTTCCCGATTGGCCGACAGCTCATGATTGATGCCCCGGTTACCAAGTGGCTGGCCCGCAGGAAGATAAAAGGTAAGTTAGACTTCCTTTTGATAGGGGATCCCACCGCAGATCTCCCGGGGGCTGCCGAGGAGGCAAGGATCCTTTCAAGGTTTTTGAGCTCTTTAAAAGGAGTTCAGGTAACCACCCAAATAGGACCCAAAGACAACGAAGCTGAAGAGGTTTTAGCCAAATTAGGTTCAGGAACCTACGATATCGTCCATTATGCCGGACATGCCTATTTCGATCGGCGAGATCCTTCCGAAAGTGCCTGGATATTTAAAGACGGGGGAAGGGTGCGCGCCCGGGATCTGGTCAATTTATCCAGCCTTCCGGCATTGATTTTTTCAAATGCCTGTGAAGCCGGGGTTGTTGAAAAGATTTACCATACGGATAAATACGGGGTCGCAGAGGCTCTCCTGCGAGCAGGTCTTATTAATTATATCGGAACCTTCTGGCAAATCAACGACTCACCGGGGGCTTTTTTTGCCGGAAAATTCTATGAAAAACTCCTCCAGGAAAGAACTATCGGAGAATCTTTGGTTGAAGCCAGAAAAGATATGATTCGAAAATTCGGCTACAAAGAGTTAAACTGGGGGAGTTATATGTTATACGGAAATCCAATGTTTCGATTTAAGTAGAAAACCATAACCCTGCTAAATCTTTGCGAACTTACGCCTTTCAGGGGTCTCAGGGTTAAAAATTAAACCACCCGGGACACGCTAAGCAGGCGTAAGGTGCACAGGATAAAGAGAGGGGACCATGAGAATCACCGATGTCCAAACACTCTTAACAGGTACCCGGTGGCGGAATTTTCTTTTTGTGAAAGTCTCTACCGACGAGGGAATCACCGGCGTGGGGGAGGCAACTCTGGAAGGGAAAGAGAAAGCAGTAGAAGCGGCCATCCATCAGTTGAAGCGGCGGAACGTTGTGGGGGCAAATCCCTTCAACATTGAAGAGATATGGATGCGTATGTATCGTAACGAGTTCTGGCATGGGGGACCGGTTCTCCTTACGGCCATGAGCGGGATCGAAATAGCCTGCTGGGATATTGTGGGAAAAGCCTTAGGGCAACCTGTTTACAATCTCCTGGGAGGCCGCTGCCGGGACAAAGTCCTCACCTACGCCAACGGCTGGTACGGTGGGGAACGAACTCCGGAAAACTTTGCCCGACGTGCTAAAAAGGTGATTGAAAAAGGCTATAAGGCCCTTAAATTTGATCCGTTTGGCTCCGCAGGCCGGGAAATGAGTCGACAGGAAAAAGTTAAGTCCATCGATATTGTTGCGGCGGTTCGGGATGCCGTAGGCCCGGACATAGAAATTTTCATAGAGGTCCATGGAAGATTCAGCCCCATGACCGCCATTGAAATCGCTAAGGAACTGGAACCTTATCGACCCGGCTGGTACGAGGAACCGGTTCCACCCGACAATCATGACGCCATGGCTTTGGTGGCCCATAAAATCAATATCCCCGTCGCAACCGGTGAACGCCTCTATACCCGATATGGATTCCGAAGACTCTTTGAGCTCCAGGCCGCCCATATCATCCAACCCGATATCCTTCACACCGGAGGAATTCTGGAAACTAAAAAGATCGCCGCCATGGCCGATACTTATTATATGACCGTCGCCCCCCATAATCCCAATGGGCCTATCTCTACGGCCGTGGCCGTTCAGATAGATGCCTGCCTGACCAATTTTTATATTCAGGAGTGCCTGGATGATTTTGATGTCCCCTGGAAAAGTCAACTGGTTAAAGGGGCTCTGGAAATCAAGGACGGTTATATCACCATTCCTGACAGACCCGGAATCGGCGTCGAACTCAATGAAGAGGTTATCAAAGAACATCCTTACCTAGAAGACGCCTTCTTCAATATGTGGGGTGAGGGATGGGAAAAGGATTTTGCTTAATCTCATCGTTTATCCCCGGTAGCGTGAAACCCCACGCTACCGACCTGAATCCATGGTGAAAGGTAACCTCAAGCAGGGAGTGTTTCTCGTAACCAGGATGGGATTGCCCCCCATCTTTTTCTATTTCACCTTTTTCTGGATTCTTAACTACCCCCTCATCGGATTATTCTCTACCCATTTGTTTGCAGATCAAGGGGACGGATTACAGAATCTCTGGAATCTGTGGTGGGTCCATAAGGCCATCACCCAACTTCATCAATCCCCCTGGCATACAATCTATCTTCGCTATCCGTCCGATATGACCCTCCTGGGACATACCTTGAATCCGTTCAACGGTTTCATGGCTTCAGGCTTGCTAAAATTTTTGACACTGACAGAAGCTTATAATTTTATTGTTATTTTTTCCTTCGTTATGGGCGGACTGACCGCTTTTTTACTGGCCTATTATTTCACCCGGTCTTACGGCGGTAGCCTCCTGGCAGGCTATATCTTTACCTTCTCCAATTATCACTTTGCCCATGCCCAGGGACACCTGAACCTGGAGTCTCTGGAATGGATCCCTCTCTTTGTACTCTGCTGGTACAGACTGGTTACTAAACCCGGCGTGGCGATGGCCCTAGCCTCCGCCTTTGTACTCTTTGCGATTATCCTTTGCGATTATTATTACTTTTTTTATTCGGTTTTGATCGGCTTTTTGATTTTGATCTGGTATGCCTTCAAAAAAGATTTCTTTTTCTTTCTCAGAAGGGAGTATTTAACTCCTTTGATAACCTTTCTCACGGTTGCCCTCTTGACTACAGGACCTCTGGTCATTTCCCTGCTGCTCATAAACAGGAAAGACCCCTTTATAGGCGCCCACCAACCCGAGGAATATTCCTTAGACCTGCTGGCCCCTTTCATTCCCGGAGGCCATTGGCGCTTTGCCCATTTAACCCGATTTTATTGGTCCAAATTACCCGGTAATATCGATGAAAGTAGCGTTCATATAGGTATTTCCGTTTTCTGCCTTCTGATGCTGGTATGGATCCGGAGGCATAAAGTCCCTCTCCGGGATTTAGGACTCTGGTACCTTATCCTCGTTTTCTTTACCGTCCTGAGTCTAGGACCCGTCCTGCAGGTAGGTGGAAAAGAGATCCCCTTCATAAAATTGCCTTATGCTCTACTGGAAGTGGTATTCCCTGCGGTAAAACTTTCCGGTGCTCCCGTGCGAATGATGGTTATCACCGTACTCAGCGCAGCAGTTATCTGTGCTGCAGGATTCAAAGTCCTTTTCCATGGATTTATAGGAAAGCGAAGGTGGGCAGGGCTATTCCTGATCATGCTTTTCCTGGAATATCTACCGAAACCCATTCCGGCCTCCAAACTCAGTGTGCCAGACTACGTGAAGGTCTTGAAGGACTTACCGGATACCGGGGGGATCATCGATACCACCGCCCGACCTACGCCGGCACTTTACTATCAAACCATTCACGAAAAACCCATGACCTTTGGCTATGCCTCTCGAATTCCTACTAGTGTCAACAACAAAGATCAAAAACTTTTACAAATTCTTAACGATCGGCAGTACCCTTTACTTTATTGCGATTATTATATTAGATACTTGATTACAGACACCCTTACCAACGTCCCGCAAGGTCGTTTACTTTATCAGGACGCAAAGGTAAAGTTATACGATCTGGAAAATCAATGCCAATAGGTCCCCTACCTAATCGAAAAGGTAAACTAACAGAATGAGAGGTCCATGCCTATGAGTCAAACTCAAACAGAATCTTTAAAAGTTCTTTTACTTGGGAACATGGCGGTTACCGCCCTGGAGGGTCTCCAGGCAAGGGTTCAAGTACCCTGTGAATTTATTCCTGTTCCGGGAAAATTGGAGGATCCGAAAGCCCTCTCTTTGATAGAAGAGGCCGACGTGATAGTGGCGCCAGGTTTTACAAAGAAAATGGGGGCAGTTGCAAAGAAACTCCGACTGGTTCAGGCTCCTTTCGCCGGTTTAGAAGCCTTCGACTTAGAAGCACTCCCCCCAGGCGTTGTTCTGGCCAATGTATATAATCATGAAGTCAGTATCGCTGAATTTGTCCTGATGGCCCTGTTGGTTTTGAGTAAACAACTCAAAAAATACGATGCGGATCTAAGACGGGGTTTCTGGGGTCATAAGCCGTTTTTTGCCGAGCCTTTGGTAGGAGAGTTGCAGAACAAGATTCTAGGCCTTATCGGCTTCGGCCATATCGGTCAGGAAATTGCCGTGAGGGCACGGGCTTTTTCCATGAAGATTTGGGCCATCCGAAAACACGGTAAGGAAGGAATTCAGGATTCTAAAGCCTCCCAGGTAGATTTTCTTGGGGGAAAAGAAGATTTAACTCAACTCCTGAGTCAGGCCGATTTTATCGTTCTCTGCTGCCCCCTTACCGAAGAAACCCGGGGTCTCATCGGAGCCAAGGAATTTAACATGATGAAACCCACCGCCTATTTAATCAACGTCGCCCGAGCCGAAATTGTGAATGAAGAGGCTCTTTATCAGGCTTTAAGGGAAAAGAAGATTGCGGGGGCCGCTCTGGATGTGTGGTACCGGTATCCTCGGGGGTATCCTTCCACTTCCGACGAGCAATGCTTTCCGTCTCGATTCCCTTTTCAGGATCTGGATAACGTGATTATGACCCCGCATATTTCTGGAAGAGCCGAAAGTACCCTTCAAGGTCGTTTACGAGATATAGCAGATAATATAAATCGGGTATACCACGGACAGCCGTTGAAGAATGTGGTGTACGTGGGAAAATAAAAAAGAAAGAACGGAGATATGAAATTTACCAACTCCGAGACGCCTTGTAGGGCGTCTCTATCTGCCGTTCTTTCTTTTTAAACCTCCGGGGTGACTCTAAGCCCTGGACTGAAGCAGTTGGTTCAAGGGAGGTTTAATGTTAGCCTTTTTCTTGAGTTCTTCTATAAACTCCCGATAGGCCATACTCTGCTTCTGTTGAAGAAGGCTCTTTCGAAGGTTTTCTTTCTCCTCTTGAAATTTCTTTTCATCGATTCCGGGCTTTTCTACGACCTTTAAGAGGACGAATCCTCCGGGTGTTTTAATGGGGTCACTGACTTGGTTTACATCTAAAGAAAAGGCCGTACGAATGATCTCTTCTGATTTTTCGGCCATATCATTCAGAAACCATCGCCGGTTGAAGGGTTCTGGCTTAACCGGGGTTAATTGATACTTTTCCAATAAAGATTCCCAGGAAGCTCCGGCTTTAAGCTCTGCCAGGAACTCGTTGGCTTTTTTCTCGGCCAACTCCATGGCCCTATTGTCTATGATCTTCTCTTTAACCTGTTCTCTGGCTTCTTCCAGGGAAGGGATGTAGGAGTCTTTTTTCTCCACAAGCTGCAGGATATAAAATCCGGCACCCGGCACTTCCACCACCTGGCTGATTTCTCCGGGAGAAAGGGTAAAAGCAGCTTCCTGAAAAGGAATCAGGATCCCCATTTCAGGACCTACGGGTTCCATACGGGCAAACAGGTTACTGGTCTTGAGAGGCAGACCTGTAGCTTCGGCAGTCTGCTTGAGATCTTTGGTCTCCAGGGCTTTTTGATAGATTTCGTCTGCCCGCTGACGGGCTACCTCCTGGGCTTTTTCCCTTTTCAGAATGGTCTGAATCCTGGGTTTGGCTTCTTCGTATGGATTCTCGCCGACGATGTCTTCTACTTTGATAATATGATAACCAAACTCCGTTCTTACCAAGTCGCTCACCTCGCTCTTCTTCAGAGAAAAAGCGGCTTTTTCAAAGGGCTCGACCATTTTTCCTTTGGTAAAATATCCGAGATCTCCTCCATTTTCAGCAGCCCCGGGTTCTTCAGAATACTGCCTGGCCATGGCAGCAAAATCCGCACCTTCTTTAATCTTTTGTAAAACCTCTTCGGCTCTCTTCTTAACTTCCTGTTCTTTCTCCGGGTCTGCCCCCGGGGGAACCTTGAAGAGAATATGACGGGCTTTTATCCGTTTTTCTTTGGGAAATTGATCCCTGTGCTGATCAAAATAATCCTGGATCTCGGACTCCTCTACGGTCACCTGGTCGATAAAGGTTTGCGGGTCTATATACAGATAATTGACCCGGACCCGGTCAGGGGTCTTAAAATCCTCTTTATGGTCTTCATAGTACCTGGCGATTTCCTCATCGGTTACCGTTACATCCTTCCGAAAAGTACTCGGTTTGATGGCAACATACTCTATCTTGACTTTCTCATTTTGGAGCCGATACTCCATCTCTACTTCCTTGTCAGAAACTTTAATCCCATCCTGGATGGTAGCTTCGAGCTTCTGAATAAGTAAATCTTCTCGAACACTCTCTTCAAACTCCTGGGGAGTTATCCCCGACCTCAACAAGACAAACTTATATTGATCAGGATCGAACTTTCCATCCCTCTGAAAGACCTGGTACTTGGTGATGGTATCTAACAACTCCTCTTCAGAGACTTTCATTCCCTGCTTTTCAGCTTCGGCCAATAATAATTCCTTTTCAATCAGGCTCTCCAAAGCCATTCTCTCTAAATTTAGGTTTTTCACAAGATCTTCTGTAAATTTATCTTTATAAAGGTTCCGGTAGAAATTATAGAGCCGATTACGGGTCATTTGCAGTTCTCGCTGATGAATCTCTTTGCCTTCCACCGTGGCAACTATATTGGACGCCCCTCCGGTACCCAAAGATCCTTTACCCCAAACCAGAAAAATAGTCAGAATAAAGGAAGCTATTACCAGCCAGAGGGTAATACTTAATTTTTTGATATTATTTCGCATGGCCGCGAGCATGGTTCCAAGTTCCTCCTTACTTTCTTATCTTCATCTCTTTATAAAGATATCCGAACACCTAAACTCACGAAGATGAAGAATAATCCTCAAATCTTCAGGACACTCCGGTCTTATACCTGTTCCTCGTAAAGACGTTACCTCTGAAGGATTAGGCAACGCTGTGGGATTGTTTTTCCACTTGTAGTGAACAGTTACTATATTATAGTCTTCTTCTAAAAAATCGCAACAAAAAATGGTTTTTTTAAGTCATCCGTGTTACTATATTAAACTTATGAAACGATGGTACCTGGTTATAGGGGTATTAACGTTAAGTCTATTACTTTCCTTTACGATTCCCTATGCCGTTGAAGAAGTGGAGTATCTTCTCCAACGGCTCCGGAGCGATGATCCTGATGAAAGGGAAGAAGCTGTAGAAGCCCTGGGGCAGTATCAAGATCCGAATCTTATCGAGCCCCTGGTGGAAATCATGTTAAAGCAGAAGAGCGGGGAGGTGCGAAGTGCTGCAGCTATCGTCCTTTTTAGAATGGGCAATGAAAAATCTCGAGATGCCTTCCTGAAAGCCCTCAAAGATCCGGATATCAGTGTCCGACTTATTGCTTCCGGAGCTTTATATAAATTCGGGGATCCAAAGGCCTTAGATCTTCTCGCCAAAGCTTTAAAAGATCCCAGTCAGGAGATCAGATTTTCTGCCGTAGCTATTCTCTCCGAGCTGGGAGATGCCAAGAGTATTGAGCTTTTAAAAACCGTCCTTCAGGACCCGGATCAGGATATTCGAGACTTAGCCCAGGAAACCCTGGAGATGATCGCTTCCACCCTCCTTCAGGCAGTAAAAACAGATAATCCTCCCGTTGTGGACGGAGTGGCAGAAGATCCGGCCTGGGCACAGGCCAGGCCTTTACAGGTCGCAACCGAGATAAAGGCCCGAGAAGGTCCTACAGTTACCTTAAAGGCTCTTCAAAAGGATAGCAGGCTCTACCTTCTGGCCATTTGGAAAGATGCCAGCCAGACCGAATCGATTCAACACAGACCCTGGATTTATAATGGAACGACCTGGGAACTCGGTAAAGAAGAAGAAGATCGACTGGCTATTATCTTTCCGATAACACCCATTCCCCCCTTCTCAACTGCGGACAAAGGGTGTACGGCCATGTGCCATAAAGCCAAAGCTATGCACACCAATACTCCCGCAGAACTGGCAGATCTCTGGATTTGGCGGGCTGCCCGTAGTAACCCTGTAGGGCAGGCAGATGATTGGATGTTGGGACCCGTTCAGGATCCCAATTCAGATGGACGGAAACCGGACGCCATGGATACCACCAAGATTAAAATTGACGGGGTGGAAGCTTATCGCCATGGTTATACGCCTAATATTCAAGAACAGGAAAATAGACCCCTCTTTATGCTAAATCCCGATAAGGAACAGACGGGCCTTCCGGTCCTCCTGGCCGGTGAGGCCGTGGCCTTTAATCCGAAAAAGAAGTACAACAAGGGAGACCTCATCCCCGGTTATCTCGTTGCCCCTTTCACCGGGAGTCGTGGCGATATTCAAGCTAAAGGTGTCTATAAAGACGGTATCTGGACCGTAGAATTCTCCAGAGCCTTCAATACCGGACACCCGGATGATATCAAGCTTGAAGAGGGTAAAGAATACTTTTTTAGCTTAAAGGTATTTGATGACAAAGAGTTTGCCACGGCTAAAGAAGTTTATAAGCTGAGATTCTAAACTCCTCACCGTAAAGTCGAAGGGG
Organism: bacterium; assembly: GCA_030550175.1. Lineage (GTDB taxonomy): Bacteria > Moduliflexota > Moduliflexia > Moduliflexales > JAUQPW01 > JAUQPW01. The sequence goes on along the minus strand of JAUQPW010000022.1, from coordinate 1,463 downwards.
TCAGGTCCAAAAGTCTACCTCAGAAAGGAGAGGGGCCGGGGGCATAGACGCCAGGTTAAGCTGAAAAGCCCCATCACGGGCGAACTGTTGGTAGTCCCCAACTTTCGCCGGGAAATTCAGAATTTTTTCAAGCTCCGTAGCTGTTAAATAGGTCATCCCGCCGGGGCTAGCCTTTTTATCCTCTAGACGCCCCTCTAACCCCCTCCAGGGGAGAATTGGGCAGGTAACCTTTTAAATCCCCCTGGAAGGGGGGGTCCTCTTGAAGAAGTTAGAAGACCTGGGACCTGCGTATAATCCAGGCATCGGCCATGGAGGAAGTACTACAGGGAAACTATACAATTATCTATCAGCCGAGTTTTTCCCACCTTAGCGGCCAATGCAATGAGTGCCCTGGCGCTGATTTCTTTCAAATCTTCCAATGTCGTCAGGTCCGTAATGGCTACGTATTCTAAAGCCACCAGGGGTTCCTGGGCAATAAGTTCTCTCATCTTCGAAAGGATAACAGCGGTGGATCGCTCACCGTTCTGGATAAGTTTTTGGGCAAGGTCCAGGGATCGGCTCAAAACCAGTGCAGCCTGGTGCTCTTGCTCGCTCAAGTATACATTGCGGGAACTAAGGGCCAATCCGTCCGGCTCCCGAACCGTAGGAAGAACTTCGATCTGAATATCCATATTCAGATCCTGAACCATCCGTTGGATAATTATGCTCTGTTGAGCATCTTTTTGACCGAAGAAGGCGACATGGGGTTTTACGATATTAAAAAGCTTAGTGACTACGGTGGCAACCCCTCGGAAGTGTCCGGGACGGAATTGACCGCAAAGTTTATCCGATAAACCCACTACCTCTACCCAAGTGGTATAACCTTTGGGGTACATATCCTCGGCAGCAGGGGCGAAAATAATGTCGGTTCCCTCAGAAGCTGCCAGAACACGATCCCGCTCAAAATCTCGGGGGTAGGTCTGATAATCTTCATGGGGCCCAAACTGGGTCGGATTGACAAACAAGCTCATGACCAGCACATCACTTACCTTTCTGGCCGCCCGTAACAAACTCAAGTGGCCTTCGTGAAGGTATCCCATGGTGGGAACCAGGCCAATTCTTTTACCTTCTCTCCTTACCTGGTCGGCAAGGGTCTGCATTTCTGGAATGCTAGAGATAACCCGGGGATTCTGCATGGTAAAAAAGTGTGTGGAGTGTAGAGGTGTGGAGGTGTGGGAGTGTAGAGAAGTAGGGGGTGTGGGAGTGTAGGAGTATGGAAGGGTGGGGGTATAGCCATTCCCACACTCTCCCACTCCCACACTCCCATACTCCCACACCCCCATACTCCCACACTCCCATACCCCCACACCTCCACACCTTCACACACTTCTACTACAGAACTGACTTCATCCGTTCCACCGCCTCTTTTAATCGATCCACGCCCACGGTGATGGTCATACGAATATATCCTTCTCCGTATCGAC
>JAUQPW010000021.1:37664-56502 GCA_030550175.1 bacterium | reverse complement strand
TTGCATGTCTTATGCCAGGTTAAGGGAAGATCTTGTCCCAAATCTAATAGAGAAGGTCCCATTCAAAATCAGTAGGAACCACCAGGTCGATTACCTTACAAACCAGGTAGGATCGTTGCTACAAACAGATTGCTCCTACGGAGATTTTCTTTTGAGGTTAAACCCTGATTTAATCTTAAATAAATTAATGGTTGATTTCAGGTTTGATTTATACAATTTTTTAAGTACCCCTGACCTGGTAGCCATACCTGCCTGTAGAGATCTTCGTGCATCACGTCCCCGGGTACACAGGGTTCGAGATTCAATTTATCTGCCAACTAAATTGACCAGATGCCAGGAAGGTTTGTTATGAGAGGTGAAAGTTGGGATAAATTCGGCCAAAGTCTTCCTTGACATAAAGTCGAATTCAGACGAAATTTAGGAAGTTGATAACAGGTTTCCTTCACCCCTGCATCCCTCTCCCGAAGCTTCGGAAGAAGGGCCTGGAATGAAGGAAGAATCCTGTTACGGAGCTTGAAAAATTCTGAATTGTTGAATCCTTTTAAACCTTCCACAGCCCGAGAATTAGCCCTGGCCATTTTATATCAGGTCGAGGTAAAAAAAGCCTATGCGGATCTTGCCCTGGATGCAGAATTAAGACGAAGTTCCCTGAGTCCGGAGGATAAAGCCTTAGTCACGGAACTCGTTTATGGAGTATTAAGATGGCAGAAAAACCTGGACTGGCAGTTGGAACAGGTGTGTACGAAGCCCTTAAAAAAGACAACGCCCTGGATTCGAAATATTTTAAGGCTTGGGGCTTATCAGCTTTTGTTTCTGACCAGGGTTCCCGGCTTTGCTGCCCTCAACGAGTCGGTGAAACTGGCGAAAAAGGTGGGATACCCGGGATCCCATAACCTCGTCAATGCAATTCTTCGAGCCTTAGACAGGGAACGGAATCGGTTGACCTTTCCGGATCTGGAAAAAGATCCGGTGGCCCACATTGCGGTAAAATACTCCCATCCAGAATGGCTGGTGAAGCGATGGATCTATCGGTATGGTGTGGATAGAACTATTCGGTGGTGCCGGGCCAACAATCAGCCTCCAGACCTGGCTATTCGCATGAATCCCTTGAAAACAGATCCGGTGACCTTGCGGAAAGAGCTGGAGAAGGAAGTCACAACGGTCATTCCGCTTCCCTTTGATTTACCCGGATTTATCTTAAAGGACCACCCACCCATAGCAACCCTCTCGGCCTATGGCCTTGGATGGTTTACTGTACAGGATCCGGGTTCCATGCTGATTACTCGAATTCTCGATCCCCAACCCCATGAAACAATCCTAGATGCCTGTGCAGGCTTAGGGACCAAAACGACCCAGATGGCGGAACAGATGAAAAATACCGGAACGATCCTGGCCGTAGATCTCAATGCCAGCAAAATCAAATTACTTGAGGAAAACTGCCGAAGACTCGGAATTACTTCGGTAACTTCCCGAATCGGAGACATCACCCAACTCAAAGATTTAAGTGGGCGGTCCTTCCATCGTATTTTGGTAGATGCCCCCTGCTCAGGATGCGGGGTTTTTCGGCGCCATCCTGAATCCAAGTGGCGGGTGACAGAAGAACAAATCCTGCGCTTACAGAGTCTTCAATTGACCTTGCTAAATGCCGTAGCTCCCCTTTTGGCGTCCCAAGGAATCCTGGTTTACAGTACCTGTACCACAGAACCTGAAGAAAATGAAGAGGTCGTTGAAAAATTTCTCCAGACCCAATCAGAATTTCAGACGGAACCGGTAGAAGAATATCTTCCCAGGATCCTAAGTCCCCTGGTTACAGAAGGAGCTTATCTCAAAACCTATCTGTACCCGGAAGTATTCAACGGATTTTTTTGTGCCCGACTTCGTAAAGGATAGGGTGTGGGAGGTGTGGGAGGTGTGGGAGTATGGGAGTGTGGGAGTGTGGGAGGTGTGGGAGTATGGGAGTGTGGGAGTGTGGGAGGTGTGGGAGTGTGGGAGGTGTGGGAGTGTGGGGGTGTGGGAGTGTGGGAGGTGTGGGAGTGTGGGAGTGTGGGAGTGTGGAGGTATGGGAGAATTTACCTCCACACCCTCCACACTTCCATACTTCCATACCCCCATACTTCCATACTTCCATACCCCCATACTTCCATACTTCCATACTCCCACACCCCCACACCCTCCATACCTAACTGCTGTCCGTGGAAATTTTCCTGGCTTATCTGCTGGACCTTATCCTGGGGGACCCTCGCTGGTTCCCCCATCCAGTTCGAGGCATAGGCTATGTGATTACCAAAACTGAGCAATTTCTGCGATGCCTTAAGATAGCGGAGCGTCTGGCCGGAGTTATTTTGGCCGTCTTTATCGTAGGCGGTGTTTTCCTTATCTCAACAGGATTAATAAATCTGGCCCGTTTCATTCATCCAACCCTGGGTACCGGGCTTTCCATCGTCTTGATTTTTACCACCCTATCCATTAAAAGCCTATATCAAGAAAGCATGAAGGTTTATTGGGCCCTTCAAAAAGGTGATATTTTGAAGGCCAGAAAAGATCTGGCCATGATCGTAGGTCGGGATACCGAAAACTTAGATTTTGTTGAAATTGTTCGGGCGGGAGTTGAAACCGTTGCCGAAAATACCGTTGATGGTGTTATCTCTCCTCTGTTTTTTGCTTTTCTGGGAGGGGCTCCCCTTGCTCTGGCCTATAAAGCAATCAATACCCTGGACTCGATGGTGGGATATCGAAACGAAAAATATATCCGGTTCGGATGGGCTTCGGCCAGGCTGGATGATATAGCTAATTTTATACCGGCTCGAATTGCAGGAATACTGATGCCTTTGGCCGCTTTTCTTTGTGGGGAAAGGGGATTTGAAGCTTTAAAAATCGTTTTGCGAGATGGACAAAAACATCCAAGCCCGAACAGTGGAATTTCAGAGGCAGCCGTTGCCGGAGCCTTAGGGGTTCAACTCGGTGGATTAAACTTTTATCAGGGAAAACCTTCTCCTAAACCGACCCTGGGAGATTCAACCCGATCTTTAACCCCTGAAGATATCTATCGGGCCAATCGAATCATGCTGGTAACTTCTGGGCTGGCTTTAACCCTTGGACTTTTGAGTCGGTGGTAATTAATTTACGATAACCTGTTCCTGATCCAGCAGCCTTTTCCCCTTGTCATCATAAATTTCCAGTAAGAAGGTTCCCGGCATGGAGGGAGTTCTTACAGTAAAGAGAAGCTCGGGATCTGCAGGGCTCAGGAGAAATTTCTGGGGTAGATGGACCTCCTGGGAATATTCGACCGAAGAAGGAGCATACTGGATCCACCTGATTTTAGCGCGGGAATTATACTCCGGATACGGGGAAAGACGAAGATCTCCGACCGGAATAGATACCTCCAACCGGGCCGGTACTTCACTTAGATGTGGAACCTGGTCGGGAAAAATAAGTTTAATCGAATCGGTCGTCGTCTCAAGATTGAAAAGCTCGTTCCTCGGGTTAACAATTTCGAAAACATACGTGTCTGAAGACGGAAATTGCTTAACAAGTTGAAGGAAACCGGATAAGGCCTTGAGTTGAAGGGGCATGTCAGAGAGATGTTTCTCGGTAATAAACCGCCGGTTGTGAAGGATTAAGTAGCGCACTCCCAAAGCTCGAATCTTTTCAAGGGAGTCTTCTGAAGGAAACGTTTCCATTTGTTGAAAAAACCATGTGGTGAAGGGAGGTATAAAGCTTGAGTAACCCCCAACACTTTTCTTTCCATGGGCTGTGATGGCATAGTAGGCAGTTAGAATATCAACAGGATTCCGAGGTAATTCTAAAATGGCAAAATCTCCGGGTTGATTCTTAAGCCAGGTATAAACCTCAGGGGTTTGGTTAAGAGTATCGGCCTGAACAGTCCACAGGGCATGGGTACAGTGCTCCAGGAATAAAAAGGATGCCAGGAGCATACCCATGATTCCGCGAATATATTTTGAAGAAATTAAACTCAACACTTTGACCAACCCAAATCCGGCTAATACGCCGAGGAAGAAAGTGACCATGATATTGAATCGGCTTACAACCCGGACCCCTTTAAATCCGGGTATTAGATAATTAAGAAGAAGGTAAGGTCCGTAAGGAATCTCCTTCTCGTGAAAACTCAAGGTAGGACCAAAGCTAAACAAAAAGGCCAGGATCAAACAGACCAGAAAGAGGCGGGGAAGAAAGGGAAAACGAGAGAGAAGAGGGGGAAGAGAAGGAACTTCCCCCCCTGGATTTTTCTCAAGTTCAATATCTTTTTTTGTCCTTCTGTCGGCTCTGTAAAAAGCATACAGCCCCCAGCCAATTCCGAGAATTAATAGGGGGAAGATCATAACTTCATGGCCAAGGGCAAAAAGTAAAAAAAGCCCAATCAGGATGAGGATACCCAGACTTTGAAAGAGGAGTTTTCTCCTGGAAATAGATCCCTGAGAAGATCCAAGAAAACCCAGGAATAGCGCAGTTATTCCGGGAAAGAGCCAGAAAGGAGACGTCGTTCCAACTCCGGGTGGATACAATATTTTTCCGTATAAGCAATTATTCAGTAGAACCCGGGCGTAATCCCGAATATTAGCGGAAAAATAATGCATCTCCTCTAAACTTCTCTGAAATCCCATCTGATTTTTGACCACGAGATAGGGATAGAAGAAAAAGCCGAATATGGGTAGAACGAGGATGAGAAACAAAGCTATTTGGATCCAAAATCCCGGAGTTTGAAATAATTTTTGTTTGATTCCGAAGATCAACAGGAAAATTCCTACAAAAACCGTGAGAAATAAACCGTAGTATGCGCTGGATAAAGCCTGGAGTAGATAAAAAAAAGTAAAAAGGAGCCAGTTTTTATAAGTTCGATCTTCAAAAAATTTAAGAAGATACAGGAAAGTAAAAGGAATCCACTGGGCCGTCATGTAAGGTAATTGGGCAAAGTTGCTCAGCATGTAGGTGGAATAGGCCAGTTCGATCCCGCCTAAAATTCCCGCAAGTCGGCTTCCGGTTAAGTATCGGATTAAAAGGAAATTTCCAAAGGCGCAAAGGGTCAAAGAGAGAAGGATCAGGATATTATAAGCCAGGATTAAATTTCCCGTGGTATATATCACCGGGGTAACCAGGAGAGAGGGGATAAAGAAATGTTCAGAATATGCCAGGGTAAAACGATGGGGATAAAAATAAGGGGGGTTCCAGTAATCTTTAAATCCATGGGAAAGGCTCTGATAGTTCCATCTTATCAGAGAAAGAATATGAACCGGATCTCCCAAATCCACCCCGAGGAGATGCGTCTTAAGACGGAATATCAAAGGGAAGGTTGCCCGGAAGGTTAAGAGTAAAAACAAGAGCAGAATCAGCAAATTGATAAACATGTCTGTAAAGTTAAATTTGAATAATCATTCTGCCCTCGCCCTCGGCCCCGCTCCCACACCGGGAAGAGGGGAAGCCGGCAAATCTCCAGATTAACTCCTCCAACCTCCTCTCCCGAAGCCTCGGGAGAGGGAATTGGAAGTAAGAGAGAATCACACAGAATTAACTTTATAAAGTAATAGGCATGATTGCATGAAATCTGAATGAATGAGGTAATAAAAATTCCCATGACAAAGTTTATTAGGGATAGCATACTTAAAATTAAAATACCTTGTCAAGTTCTGTTTTTGAGGAGATTGTTCTCATTGATTTGGGCTTCTAAAGGGAGTCTGGATGATTTATGGGAAAAAATCTAATCAAGAAAACAGACGAAACTATCGATCCAACCAGAGACCAGAAAATTGGTTTCAAGGCAGCTTTATTGACCCTTTTCCTTTGTCTGCTGTGGGGTGGCAATGGGGTAGCAACAAAAATCAGTCTTCAAGGAATTCCACCCCTGGCTTTGGCAGGATTTCGTTTCGGATTGGGATTTATGTGTATTGCCTTATGGGCTTTATGGACCCGTACCCCCTTACGGGTTCGATCCGGAGAACTCTATCCCTTGACCCTTATTGGTCTTCTTTTTATCTTACAAATCAGCTTTTTAAATCTGGGTCTTGAGAGAACTCTGGTTATTTACTCTACGACTATTTTCAGTATTTATCCTTTGATGATAGCTTTGCTGGCGCATTATTTTATTCCAGGAGATCAGCTTGTTATTCGAAATTTCCTGGGGTTTGTCATCGCTTTTTTGGGAATTATAGTTTTATTTGCAGGAAAATTCCATCCGGAGAGCAGGAATTTATGGCTCGGAAATCTTTTTACCTTATTCAGCTCACTCTGTTTAAGTATCCTGTTTGTTTATACGAAAAAGATTATGCGAGGGATTAATCCTGTAAAGCTCCTTTTTTGGCAGATGGTTTATGGTGTTCCCGGTTTCTTCCTGTTAAGTTTCTTTCTGGAAAAGAGGATAGATCCTTCTCTGTTGACTTCCAGAGTCATCGGAGCGCTCTTATATCAGGGAGTTATAGTGGCAGGATTCTGTTTTATAGGCCGAAATCTTTTATTAAAACGTTATCCGGCCAGCAAGCTCTCTGCCTTCTTCTTTACCAATCCTCTTTTTGGAATTATTTTAAGTGTTTTAATTTTGCATGAACCCATCACCCGGGAGCTTCTTGTGGGAGGTAGCTTAATAGCCTATGGGATTTATCTGGCAAACTCCCGGTAAAGTAGGGGATACGATAGAATCAAAGACATGGGGGAAAAACTTAAAAAAATCATATTTATGGGAACCCCTGAATTTGCTGTTCCCAGTTTAGAGCGGCTTATCGATCAAGGCTTTAAGCCTATAGCCGTGGTAACACAACCCGATCGTCCTAGAGGCCGTGGCCAGAAAGTGCTTCCTTCTCCTGTAAAAGTAAAGGCTGAAGCCCATGGAATTAAGGTTTTACAGCCGGAAAAAATCCGGTCCCCGGAGGTCCAGCAGGCTCTGGCAGAATTAGCTCCGGATCTTATGGTAGTTGTAGCTTACGGACAAATCCTGCCGGAGTCAATTTTAAAAATTCCGCCTTATGGCTGTATCAACGTTCATGCCTCTTTACTGCCCAAGTATCGAGGAGCTGCTCCGATCCAATGGGCCCTCATAAATGGAGAGACGGAGACCGGGGTTACGACCATGCTCATGGATAAGGGGATGGATACAGGACCCATTCTTTTACAGGAACGTGTCCCTATTGAACCGGAAGATACTGCCGGAAGCTTGCAGGATAAACTGGCTCTTCGGGGTGCCGATCTACTCCTCCGAACTCTCCAGGCTTTGGAAGAAGGAACCCTTCATCCCCAGCCCCAGGATCCCTCCCAGGCCACTTATGCTCCTTTATTGAAGAAGGAGGATGGATTATTGGACTGGAGGGATTCTGCAGAGCGGAACCATCATAAAGTTCGAGGGTTAAATCCATGGCCGGGAGCCTATACCTATTTTAATGGAAAAATCTTAAAAATTTGGAAGACCCGTCCAATCCCACATTATGTGGATGAAACAGCTTCTCCTCCGGGGACTATTCTGGAAATCCGAAAGGGAGAAGGACCCTTGATAAAAACCGGCGAGGGGTGTATTATACTAACAGAATTACAGCCTGAGAATCGTCGTATCATGACCGGCGAGGAGTTTTGTCGGGGATATCGGATTACTCCAGGGATTATATTGGGAGGTAAGATATGAGTAATGTATTTAAAACCGCTCTGCTGATGGCAGGGTTGGCGATCTTGTTGATGTTTATCGGCGGCCTTGTAGGGGGAAGGCAGGGAGTTATCGTAGCCTTTATCTTTTCCTTGACAATGAATTTCTTCTCCTATTGGTTCAGCGATAAAATAGTTCTGAGTCTTTATGGAGCGCAGGAAGTGGGCCCGCAGGAAGCTCCAGAACTTTATGATATCGTCCGTAATCTGGCAATAAAAGCAGGTCTTCCCATGCCACGAGTTTATATTATTCCGTCGGATACACCCAATGCCTTTGCTACCGGGCGAAATCCCGACCATGCCGTTGTTGCGGTCACAGAAGGAATTTTAAGGATCCTGAATCGGCAAGAGTTAGAAGGCGTTTTGGGTCACGAATTGGCCCATGTTAAGAATCGAGATATCCTTACCAGTACTATTGCGGCTACTATGGCTTCGGCTATTTTCTTCTTGGCCGACATGGCCCGATGGAGTTTTATGTTCGGGGGATTTTCCCGGGATGATGAGGACCGGGGGGCCGGAGGTGCCATAGCCTCTCTTTTAATGATTATCCTGGCTCCTATCGCCGCTATGCTTATTCAAATGGCCATCTCCCGCTCACGGGAATATGGAGCCGATGAAGATGGAGCCACGATCAGCGGTCGACCTTTAGCCCTTGCCCGTGCGCTCAGGAATATTGAAACGGCTGTGTATCGGCGTCCTATGCTTGAAGCGTCTCCAACGACGGCCCATTTGTTCATTATTAACCCTCTCAAAAGTTTGAAGGGAAACGGACTCCTCTCTCTCTTCAGTACCCATCCGCCAACTGAAAAGCGTATTGAAAGGTTAGAACAGATAGCCAGACAAATGGGACAAATAGGCTAAGAGAGCAGTCAACCAGTGACCATGTCCTAAATGATGGGGCGGAGGATTACCGCTTATTTGTACGGTTATTTCAGATGACTATGTCCCAGGCAGTAGAGCGTGTCAGAGCCTATTTTAAGGATCGTGGAATTCAAATAGAAGTTGTCGAATTTAAGGAAGAAACACGTACAGCTCAAATGGCAGCCGATGCCATTGGTACCGAGGTTAAAAATATTGTAAAATCCCTTATCTTTGAAGCTGACGGACAACCCATCCTGGTCCTCTGTTCTGGAGATAAGAAGGTAGATACCGCCAAATTAGCCCGTTTACAAGGGGTAGGGAAAATCAATAAGGCCGATGCCGATTTTGTTTTGGAAAAAACCGGGTTTGTGATCGGAGGTGTTCCCCCGGTAGCCCATAAAGAAAAGTTAACGGTTTACATAGACCAAAATCTCATGTCCTGTGATCGTCTCTATGCAGCCGCCGGAACTCCTAGAACCATCTTTGCCATCGATCCTCAGGTACTCCGTCAGATAACCGGGGGCCTTGTCTGTGATGTGACCGTTTGAGGTAGACAAAATGCCTTGTAAATCCAAAAAAATTTGTTTCCCGTCTACCTTCTTAGTTCTCTTCACCATTTTTTTCAGCCTCTCCAGATTGCCGGCTAATTCTGCTCAAGAAGAACTACTTTTCAGCGATAACTTCGAGAAAGGAAATGCAGCCGAATGGCAAATCATTAGTGGAACCTGGGAGGTTAAAGACGGTCGTTTTTATCAAACTTCCACCCAAGGAAACTGGCTGGATGCCATTGTGGGAAAAGAAAGCTGGCTAGATTACCAGTTCGAAGCCAAAGGACGGGCTTTAAAAAAAGGAAATATCGGTATTATTTTTCGGTGTAATGCCGACCGAAGCAAGTTTTATTATTTTGGCTTTGCCAGTGCCGGAAAACAGTTGGCCATTATTCGATATGAAAATGGAGACTGGACCCGACAGGTGGAAGTCAGCCGGGAGATAGAGGTAAACCGAGACTATTTGTTTAAAGTCGTCCTGATAGGAAATCAAGTAAGGGCCTTTCTCGATGGGGAAGAGATTTTTAATTATTTTGATATAAATTACCGGGCCGGGAAGGTAGGTCTCCACACCCGGGCCATTCCGGCGTCCTTCGATGAGGTTAAAGTCTTCAAGATCTCCACTTCCCTTGTTCAATCGGGTATGGATGCCTACGAGGTAACCAATGGGGAATTTAAAAAGTTTATAGAAGCCGGTGGTTATGAAAATCCAGAGTACTGGTCTCCTATAGGTTGGGAGAGTATTCAAGAAAATCGCAGAAAATATCCGGCCTTCTGGGAGCAGAGTAATTATAACCGATCGGAGGATCCTGTAGTCGGAGTAACCTGGTATGAAAGTGAGGCTTATTGCCGATGGGCAGGTAAGCGCCTGCCTACCGATAAGGAATGGTTTTCCGCCTGCGAACAGGGAGAGATTCAGAAAAGCAGGAATATCTGGGAATGGACTGCCACCCGGGAACTGGGCATGGGGATTCTTCGGGGCTTTGATGACCAGGCCCCCCAATGGGCGGATTCCCATTTTACTTTACAATGTGGAGCCCGAACATACGGGATCACTTCGGATGCCTCCTGGGGATTCCGATGTATCCGTAAATAGAAGACATAAAAAAAAATACGCATCAACAAGTTCATAAGATCTGGCTTCACCTGCTGATGCGTTTTGCTGGGGTAGGAATACTCAAATAAAATTATCAGACAGGTCCCCGGCTTCCCGTAAAAAGTTGGATAAGCCCAACGATAATCGCCAACAAAACAGAACATGAACAAAAGCTCCCGCTACCTTAAAAACCAATCCCAGTACCCAAAAAATAAGTAAGATAAGGGCCATCATCCAAAGCATAAGAACCTCCTTTTAAGTTTAATAATTTGATTCAAAAGTGCCTGTTCCTCTCCAATCGGGTATAAGTATTTTGATTTGAATAAACAAGCAAACTTTAAGCCACTATAAGAAAGAAAGTAAAGAGGGAGGAAATATTTAGATAATTTCCTAAAGGGGTAAATTTTTAGGTTTGGTCAAAAGGGTTAAAATTTACCTCTTTCAGGGGTTTATTTTAGAGTTAGGGGAGGAGAATTGCAATATCTTTATTTAACAACTCGAGGGCGGCGAACCGGCCTGCCCAGAGAAATTGAGATTTGGTTTACTGAGTTAAACGGACGTTATTATATTATTGCCGAGCGTAGAGAAAATACCCAATGGGTGAAAAATATTCGGCAAGATGCCCGGGTAGTATTTCGGGTGGGAGAGCAGACTTATAAGGGTCATGCCCGGATAGTAGAGGCAAGTCAGGAACCGGACCTCTGTGCCTGGGTCCAAAAGCTCTCAGAAGCAAAATATGGATGGGGAGATGGGCTTATCGTGGAGTTAACTCCGGAATCAGAGTAAAACTTCTTACTTATTGGGAGCACAAGCGTCTTGCCTGCCCAAACTGCTCTATCCCAGATAAGGAAATAAACTGGCTGGAAAGGAGAAGGGGGATTTTCTAGTACTTTGTTCTGTCCAGGTAAATCCTTTATGATAAGAGTGGAATACAAGTATATTTTTCTTTTGATGGAGTTGTGAATAACAAAGAGGATGGGAGAATATGAGAAGGCAGATGATCGGGAAAGACAAACGTATCCACTTACTGATTCTTTTAGGTTGGTTTCCCCACGTAAATGTTCTTCACTTAACTCTGAAGGTGATTAGAAGTGGATTTTCCTAAGTTCAAACGTCGTCCTTCCTGGAGTAACTGAGTAATGATCTCAGCCGGTACAGGTCGGCTAAAATAATATCCTTGCATTTCATCACACTGATGTGCGCGTAAGAATTCCAACTGTTCTTTGGTTTCTACCCCCTCCGCCGTTACTTTCAATTTCAGGCTATGGGCCATGGCAATTATAGCCATAGCGATGGCTGCATCGTCTGGGTTACTGGTAATATCCAGTACAAACAATCGATCTATTTTCAATTTATCTATAGGAAACCGCTTCAGATAACTCAATGACGAGTAACCGGTACCAAAATCATCGACGGAAAGATGGATTCCCATGGCTTTTAGCTCATGTAAGGTCGATAGGGTGGCTTCTACATTTTCCATGAGATGACTTTCGGTCAATTCCAGTTCCAGGTAGTTGGGATCAAGCCCGGTTTCTTTAAGTATCCTGGCTATGTCCTTTATCAAACCTTTTTGTTTGAAGCGACGGGCCGAGAGGTTTATGGCAATCCATAAAGGAGGGAAACCTGCTTTCTGCCAGGCCCGATTTTGGGCACAGGCCTCCCAGAATACCCAATCCCCTAGAGGGATAATAAGGCCAGTTTCTTCTGCCAGGGGAATAAACTCCATGGGGGGAACTAATCCCTTATCTGGGTGTTGCCAGCGTACTAACGCTTCTACACCCACGATTTGACCGGTATGGAGACTTACCTGGGGTTGATAATAAACTACGAATTCTTGTCGTTCTAAAGCCCGTTGTAGATCATTTTCCAGGATAAGGTGCTCGAAGGCTTTAGCATTCATGGAAGGGGTATAAAATTGGTAGGCTCCTCGGCCCTGTTCTTTGGCACGGTACATCGCAGTGTCTGCATTTTTGATTAAAGTTTCGGCATCTTCGCCATCTGAGGGATATAAGCTTATACCCATGCTACCGGTAATGTGAAGTTCATGTCCATCAAGATTAAAGGGAGGTTTAAGAACTTCAAGAATTCTTCGGGCGACTTTGGCCACATCTTCCCCATGGGTAATACCGGATAATAACAACATGAATTCGTCTCCTCCCAAACGGGCAACGGTATCTCCTCCCCGAAGACAACCTGTCAGCCGTTTAGCAACTTCTTGTAACAATCGATCTCCGATGGCATGTCCCAACGTGTCGTTGATGGTTTTGAACCGATCCAGATCGAGAAATATTACGGCCACCATACATTTGTTACGTCGGGCGTGGGCTAATTCCAGGGTAAGATGATCGTTAAACAACACCCGATTGGGTAATCCCGTTAAAGGATCATGATAGGCCAGATGATGGGCCATTTCTTCAGCCTGTTTACGCTCTGTGATGTCAGTATGGGTAACCACCACGCCACCCCGTTGGCTCTGCAAAGGGGTTACGCGCATTAAGGACCAGCGTTTTTCCTTCCCCAAATGGCAGGGATATTCCAGCGTAAATTGATCTTGCAAACCCTTCAATACCGTTTGAATCCCAACCAGAACTCTTTGTGCATCTTCAGAACCTCTCTTCAGGGCCCGTTGGCACTCTTCCAGATAGTTAGTCCCAACATCGGTACCAGAAAGAAATGGATCGCCGTTTTCTCGGGCAAATTGTTCCCAGGCCTTGTTGACGGCAATAATATTTCCGGCCCTATCCAGTACGGCAATATGGGCCGTCAGAGAACTTAATACTGCCCGGTTAAATTCTTCACTCTCCTGGAGGGCTGCTTCCGCCTTCTTCCGAAACATTTCTTTTTCATGCAATTCTATCGCATACCGAATAGATTGGCATAACAACTCTGAAGATAACTTTGCTTTGGAAAGATAATCTACCGCACCGGCCTTTATGGCTTCTACGGCAATTTCTTCATCACCGTGTCCTGTCAGAAAAATAACCGGAACCGTAACTCCCTCTGCCCGAATCCTGCGTAAGACCTCTAGACCATCCACGCCTCCTAATCGATAGTTGAATAAGCAAACTTCATAATTCGTCCTGCTTACACAGCTTATCGCTTCTGGGAAAGAGGAGGCATGATTCAGAACGAACTTGACTCCCTTCATCCCGAACTGAAGTAAATCCTTGATGAGTATTACACCATCGGTATCATCATCAACGACCAATATTTTTATCTCTGGTTCGTCCATGCTGATTCCCCCTATGTTAGCCAGGCAGTTCAACAATTTCTAACCAATATTTACCCAGTAATTTCATGACATCCACCAATTGATCAAAACTGACGGGTTTCTTAATAAAAGAATTCACACCGAAATGATAGGATCGAATAATGTCTTCATCGGCTTTCGAAGTGGTTAAAACGACTACAGGGATCTTTTTCAACTCAGGATTTAATTTGATTTCGTGTAAAGCTTCCCGGCCATCCTTCCTGGGCATATTCAAATCTAACAGGATTAAACCCGGCCTTGGGGATGTTTGGGAATCTTGAAAGGGACCCTGATGAAGCAGATAATCTATCAATTCTTCCCCATTCCTGACCCGATAGACTTCATTGGTTATTAAAGCTTCTCTTAAAGCTTCCAGAGTCAATAAATAATCATCATCATCATCCTCAGCAAGTAAAATGACAATGGATTTTGAATTCTTACGCATGGTCTTCTCCTGTTTTTTTAGATTGTTGGATAGGAAGTTGGATAATAAAGGTACTTCCCTTTCCTGGTACACTGCGAGCCGTAATCTCCCCCTTGTGCCGCTTCACTATCTTCTGACAAATCGCTAACCCCATCCCTGTGCCCTCAAACTCCTGACGACCCTGTAAACGTTGAAATGGCTTGAAAATCCGATCCACATACTTCTGCTCAAACCCTATGCCATTGTCCTCTACATAAATCTCATAATACCCACCTCCTAAAGGTCGACTCCCCACCCTCACCACCGGAGCCTCTCCCGGCTTGTGAAACTTTAAGGCATTGCTCATCAGATTCTGAAACAGCTGACGCATCTGCAAAGCATCGGCCTCTATGACCGGTAACTCCCCCACCTCCACCCGCCCCTGACACTGTCCCAGGCGAACTTCTAGGTCTGACATCACTTCCTGCAAAACGGACTTTAAAGAGGTGGGACGGAAGGGTTGGGCTTTGGAAGTGACCCGAGCATATTGAAGCAAGTCCTCAATGAGGTGTTGCATGCGTTTGGCTGCGTTTTGCATGCGTTGCAGGTAATCCTGTCCCTGACTATCCAGGGCACCGGCATAGAGGGTTTTGAGTCGGTCTGCGAAGGCGATGATCTTGCGCAGGGGTTCCTGGAGGTCATGGGAGGCGATGGAGGCGAAGTCTTGGAGTTCCTGGTTGCTTCGTTCCAATTCTTGGGTGTAGTGGGCGAGGGTTTGTTCGGCTTTGATGCGTTTGGTCAGTTCTTGTTGGGTGGAGGTATAGAGTCGGGCGTTATCCAGGGCTATGGAGGCTAACTCGGCAAATCGGCTTAGTAATTCAACCTCCTCATCTTTAAAAACGCGTCCCTCTTGCATATACCCCAGGCAAAGTACCCCTATCACTTTATTATCCGATTTAAGCGGTATTCCAACCTGGGCATGGAGGATGTGATGTTTAGGGTCCGGTAAATGGCCCGGCCAGGTATGGTAATCCTCTACGACTATCAATTGACCGGTTTGCCAGACTTTCCCACTTAGACCTTCACCCAATTTTAGTTTGTGACCGATGAAATTGGTAAAAACTCCAATACCTACCTTCAGGATCATTTCGGTCTCTGTAGGCTCGACAAGACGAATGTATCCATGGGAGGTATCCACCAGGGCTCCAGCGCGTACCACAATGGCTTTAAGCAAATCGTTTATTTCTAACCGGTTCATCAAAGCCAGGGCCGTTTCGTGGAGAGCCGTGAGATATTCATTTTGTTGACGCAGTTTTTCCTCTATACGTTTGCGCTCAACCATCTGCTCTTCCAGTCTTGCATTGGTCGTTGAAAGCTCGACAGTTCGTTCCTTAACCCGCTGCTCTAACACCTCATGGGCTTTTCGCAATTCCACTTCTACCCGTTTACGTTCGGTTAATTCCTGTTGAGCTGAAGCGTATAACCTGGCATTGTCTAAAGCAATGGAAGCCAATTGGGCAAATCGATTTAATAACTCAGTGGCCTCATCCCCGAATTTCCGACCTTCTTCCAAATAAACCAGACCGATGACTCCTATAACTTCCGGACCTGACTTGAGCGGAACTCCTACCACCGAGCGAAGAATATCAAAGTTTGGGTCCGGCAGTCGATCCGGCCAACTGCGATAATCATCTACCACAAGGGATCGACCGGTTTGCCAGACTTTTCCAACCATCCCTTCTCCAAACTTTACACGTTTACCTATAAATTTACTCCAGGCTCCTATCCCAACCTTTGCTACCATCTCTGTTTTGTTCGGCTCGATCAGATGGATAAATCCGTGCTGGGTTCCCATCAATCCTCCGGCCCGGGCGATGATGGTTTCAAGTAGATCGGTCAATTCGAGGCGATTCATGAGGGCCAGGGCGGTTTCATGCAAGGCAGTCAGATACTCATTCTGCTGGCGCAATTTCTCTTCTACACGTTTGCACTCGGTTTCTAAGGCTTTCAGCTCGTCGATCTGTTGACGTGCTGCTATCAGTTCTTTTATGAGCTGCTCCTTTGTCTTCTCTTCATCCCTCACACATTCTCTCCTTAGACTAAATCTAGATAGAAAGGTTACATAACCTGCAGGGCGACCCCCGGGTGATTACCTTTAACAGGATTGCCACAAAAAGGGCTGCCCCCACAGCTTATACGATGTTTCAACGTAGAAATAATATTACGAGGGTCTCCCTCCTCAAAAAAGAAGATAAAAGTGTACCAAAGCGACACATTAAGATTTCCAAAACGGAATTCTCGGTAAGGGCAAGATTAAAATTCATTTTTTCCGGCAATCCTTGTTTATAAACCACAGATAGGAAACTCCTTGCTTACTTTTTATTTTATTAAAAAAGACATTCCGCAATTACCATGCCAGATTTCAAAGAATAGGGGTTCAGGTTCATAGCTCAAAGTTGCTTGAGTAGGTTAGTACACTGTTTACTTAGTTTTGCCTAACTTTTAAGTGGCCCTCACCCCCCAACCCCCTCTCCCGAAGCTTCGGGAGAGGGGTCGGGGACATACGCGTCAGGATAAGAAGGTTAGTCCCAGCGGGGCAACCTGTTTCACAGGCTGCTCCTCTGGAGCTTGAAAAAATTCTGAATAACCGAATCCCCCGACGCAAGTCGGGGGCTACCCACGGTTCGCCCCTGACAGGGCTTTTCAGCCAACCTGGTGCGTATGGGGGTTGGGGGTGAGAGCAGAACAATTATCCCAATTTAACTTTACAAGGTACTAATTTTGATCATAGTTCCTGTCCGTGTAAACCCGTTGATATTAATTCCACATTGAGTAGAAGTCAGGTTAATGGTTTCCTCCGGATTCTCTCTGTAAAAACCTCAACATAAAAGAGGAGATATAAGCTTGATATCTGAAAATGATAAAACTCAGCAGAGGTGGTAAAAAACATAAAAGAAAAAAGAACAGAGCTATCGTAGACAGGTCAATGGTTAGATAATCCCTTACCAGGCGGCTAAAATCCATCCAATCGCCTCCTCCTTTGGCTTCTGCATATTCGGTACGATAGCCTGGGTTGGTCCATAGCCGGTAAGAAAATCGAATATCATAAAATACCGTAAAAAAACCGATGAAAGCGTAGAGTGGGCGCTCAACAGGAGTCGTACAAGCAAAGCCACTTAGGGCCCGATACAAAAAAATTCCTGCAAAGATAAGTTCCGTACCATGTCCCATGAACAATATGAGAATTTCATGGAAGGAGGTAAACAGAGAGAACGTATAGAAAAGCAAAAATGTAAGAAGGAAGGTTAAGGTAAGAAGATTCTTTCGATAAAAATAAAGCAGATAACCCAGCAAAGCATAAATGACAAAAAGAATCCAGGTCACAGGTTTCTCCTGGAGTTGGATGGCAACTCCGCCTCCATAATTGAAATCAAACGCGGGGATACTGGGATAACCAAAAAGCCAGGCTACCATGGCGTGACCCAATTCATGAACAAGAATAATAAAATGACTAAAAACAAAGGTTGGGAAGGGGAAAAAAAGGATAATTCCGGCAAAAATCAAACCTATCCCTAAGGCCTTCCAACCTTCTTCTTCAATCCTTTGAGGTTCGAACTCTTTTTGAACTTCCTTTTTTGGTAGGTACACCGGTTGTCGGGAGGGATCCTGGACCTTTGGGGACGTTTTAAATTTGGTAAAGATGACCCCGCACCTCAGGCACTCTGTGTATTTGTCAGATTGTTCAAACCGACATTTTGGGCAGATCATTTTTTCCTTTCCCTTTAAATCAAGTTAAGGAATGGATAGATTCGGGTAAATAGAGGACCCGGTTTTGTCAAGGAAAAGGTAATTTAACGGAGCATCCTTCTTTTGCCGAGAGGTCTGCTGCCAGGCAAATTTCGTGGGTCATTACCGCATCGTTCACATCAGGCTGGGGAGTTTGATCCTTTAAGATACAATCTATGATATGATTTACCTCATCCTGGAAGGGGTGGTGGGTTACATCGCCACTGGAAGGGGTGTTCGTGGGGATCAAGGCAAAGTCGGTCTGCCCTGGAAAGAGGGTTTCGGAGAACAGTTTATTATCCAGGATAGACCCTCGGGAGCCAAAGAGCTTTATGGGTAGCATGTAGGGCATACGCACTTCCCGGGAGCAACCTACTTTTCCGATTATCCCATTTTTAAATTTCATGATAGTTACAATGGTAGGCGGATATTCGTAATTTTTATCATAACCTCCCGCATATGCCATTACTTCTATAGCTTCTGAACCGACGAGATATCTCAAGGTATCCACTGCGTGGCAACCCGCCCCCAGGAGAGCACTTCCACCGGTGGCAATTTTACGGGACCATTCGTAAGAGCGGTAGTGCTCGCGTCGACCGTGTAGATAATCAACCTCGGCATAAAAGAGGACTCCGATAGCATCTTTAGCCAGAAGAGACCTGAGGAGATTTACCATGGGATTCCAACGAAGGACAAAACTGACAACCGTTTTAATCCTGGCTTGATTAACGGCAGATTGAAGGGCTCGAAGGTCTTTGAGATTTAGTGCAATAGCCTTTTCTATGATCAGATGTTTCCCGGCTTCGGCAGCTTGAATCCCCTGTTCGGCATGGAGAAAATCCGGAGTGCAGATGACAACCAGGTCCAGATTTTCTTGCTTGAGCATTTCGGCGTAATGGGTGTAAATCTGGCAGGCTAGGCCGTATTCATTCTGGATTTTCTCTGCTCCTTCCCGGCTTCGACTGCAGAGGGCTACCACCTGACTATAGGGATTCTTCCTGGCCGCTTTAATATATTCCCCGGCAACCCAACCGGTAGCTCCCACAATTCCAACTCCTATTTTTTTGTCTTGCATATAAAGATAGATCTGTCACAAAACCCACCCCAAGGCCAGCGGAGACAGGAAAACGCAGGAGTGCAGAGCTGAAAATCAGCTTCCTGGATCTCCAGGTCTCTCCGGGATATCCTCCGGGATGTCTTTGTGGCAAACCCAAAAATAGCCTTGACAGCCTTTCTTTACTCCCGCTAGCGTAAAA
>JAUQPW010000021.1:0-37654 GCA_030550175.1 bacterium | reverse complement strand
ATGAAAGGAAATTGTTTCAATTAAAATTTTTAAATCTTGAGGAGTTTTATGAATCGAGAATATCGTGATGAAACAAATTCTACGCTTTATTCTAATTCCCGGCTTACCCGCCGTGAATTTATCCGTACCTCTGCGTACGTGGCCGGTTCTTTAACGGGAATAGCTTCAGGATGGTCCTGGCTGGCGGAAGGTAAAGCTCCGGCCTTTGCCCAGAAACGGACCTTAACCGCCCTTGCTTTAAGTCTTTTCGTTCCATCGGGTGATGAGAGGTTTCGACAGATTATGGAGGAATTTGGCAAACAGGCCGGCTGTGATACCCGCTTTGATACCATCCAAGTCACCCAACTTCCTGTTAAACTTGCTTCAGAGGCGAATATCCAAAGTGGGCACGATTTAGTTAATATGTGGGACACCTACGGTTACCTCCACGAAGCGAATCTGGAGCCTCTGGATGATATTCTAGAGGAGGTGGATAAAAATTATTCTACCCGTGCTAATCCACGACAGGTTTTCCATATAGGGGGTCAATGGAAACTTGCACCCTGGTATTGGGTAGCTTTTGTAGGTACGGGTAACAAAAAGCATTGGGAAGAGGCCGGGCTTGCTCTTCCAAAGACCTGGGAAGAACTCTATGAAGCAGGTAAAAAACTCAAAGAACATGGGCATCCTATCGGTCTTCCGATCAGTCATTGTACCGATGCCAATACTACCTGGAATGTGGTTCTTTGGTGTTATGGAGCTAAAGTTTTTGAAACCGATAGTAAAACCATTGCCTTGAATTCTCCCCATACCGAGGAAGCCCTGGATTATGCCCGGCGTCTTTATTTAGATTGCATGAGTAATGAAGTTCTTTCCTGGGATGATGCAGGAAACAATCGATTTTTTCTCTCTGGAAAGGGATCCTGGATTTTAAATCCGGTGAGTGTTTACTGGGCTGCTAAGGATAAGAATATGCCCATTGCAGAGAATATTGTCCATCATCCTTCGCTTTCAGGACCCGGTGGACGACACAGTGCAGGTTTTAACCATGGACTGGCCGTTTGGAAGTTTTCTAAAAATAAGGACCTTGCTAAGGAATTTTTAAAATTCTTTTACAGCGAACCGGTATATACCTCCTGGCTTACAGCAGCCAAAGGATTTTGTATGAGTCCTTTTAAGAAGTTTGAAGATCTTCCTCTCTGGAAAACGGACCCCAACTTGATTTTACTTCCCAAAGAAGGAAATTATACCCATTTCCCAGGCTGGCCTGGAAACCCCACCCGATATGCCGGAGCGGTTGAAAATCAGTATATTATTCCCGATATGGTTGCCCGGGTGGTTAGTGGCGAACCCTATAAAAAGGCCATAAGCTGGGCGGAGGATCAGATTAAGAAGATCCTGGAGGCTTGAACGCCCAGGGTATGGGGGTGTGGGAGTGACACTCCCACACCCCCATATCCAATACACTTTCTATTCTTTATTAAAGAGAACTTTAACCATGGAGAACTCCGGTGAGTTTTTGATGGATTCTTTAATTTCCTCAGGGGGGATTTTAGCCATTTCGGCTTTTACTGCTTCTAATCTATTGGATAAGGGAGGATGGGTGGCGAAGAATTTTTCCAATATATTCGGTTTATCCTTATGAAGAGCCTGGAGTCTCTCGAAAAACTCACCCATTCCCTCTGGATTGTAGCCTGTTTTGTAAAGATAACGAACTCCCAATCGGTCTGCCTCTGCCTCATTGCTGCGACTATAAGCCAGTAGTCCGGCGGTACCAAATAACCTGGCAGCCAGGATTTCAAGCTGGGAAGGATTATTTCCTAACAAAATAGAGGCCAGGATAGAAAATCCCAGTTGCCGGGTCATCTGTTCAGTTCCGTGGCGTGCTGCTACATGGCCGATTTCATGGGCTAAAACCCCTGCCAGTTCAGATTCACTGTCCACCGCTTCGATTAAACCCCTGTAAACGTAAATATACCCACCCGGCAGGGCAAAGGCGTTGATCTGTTTACCGTTAATAACCTTAAAGTGATAAGGGATGGTATTTAAATCCGAGTTCTTAGCCAGGGATTGTCCCAGGGAATCGATATAATCGTTTAAAACCCGAAGGCGCATGAGTTTAACTTCTTTTTCCACTTCTTTAGAGAATTTTCTTCCCAGATCTATTTCTTGCGAAAGTGGAATAACATTGGGTTGGAATTTATTGATGCCTTTAACGGACATCCCACAAGATGTGGATAAAAGACCTATCGTTAAAACAAAGGATAGAAGAGCTGATTTTTTTAAGTATACCATAACAAACACAGTCCTTTGTCCTTTATCCTTTGTCCTTTGGGACCCAATCGGGTTACATCTTTATTTAGAACGGACAATGGATAAAGGCCAACAGACTATTTCGGGAAGGATATGGACTTGATTTTGTCCTTAAGAATTTCTACAGTGGGACCGAGTTCCATCTGGATTTTAACTTCCTGTAGGGTCAAGGTTCCCTGAATCACCTCACCATTCTGCTTGGTAAGTCTAATTTGGTCTTGAGAGTTTTCTATAAACTCAATCTTTTGGATCTCTGCTTTGGGAACTTCCAGCATTTTGCCGTCCAGGGTTATCGTAAACTTTTCGTTGAGTATCTTGCCTGAAATAAGGTCCCCGTTCCGTAGAATCAGGTTATCCCGTTGAGGAGTAGGTGGCGTCGCCTGGGCTACCCGTAAAATACTCTCAGGAACCTGAAGAACCCAAAGGTCCCAATTTCCACTTCGTTTAGAGTGAAACAGAATTTGAGTTCCATTGGGATGCCATCGAGGATGAACACTGGGAGAAGTCGAAGTAAGCCGGGTTTGCTGGCTTCCATCGGCATTGGCAATCCAGATGTTGCTTTGATCTAGGCTCTCTTCAGCACCCCAGGCCACATAAGCAATTTTAGATCCATCCGGTGACCAGTCAGGTTGATACTCATATCCCGCCGTACTGATCAGTTTGGTACGATTTTTACCCTCCGGGTCTATCACATAGATATCCAGATTGTTCCCTTCATCTGAGGCAAAGGCTATATGTTTTCCATCTGGACTCCAGGCGGGGGTCATTTCATTGCTAGGGGTTTGGGTCAGTTGAATTTTATTGGAACCATCGGCGTCCATAATCCAGAGATCAAAATTATCGGCCTCTAGAGGAAGCGCTGCATAAACGATCTTCTTCCCATCGGGAGACCAGGCCGGATCTCGTTCTATTCCTTTATCTTTCGTAAGTCGGGTTTTATTACTGCCATCTCGATCCATGATCCAGATATCGGGGCTTCCCCGTTCATCGGAAACATAAAGGATTTTTTTCCCATCGGGAGAGAAGACCGGTTGATATTCTTCTGCCGTACTTTTCGTGAGCTGTCTTGGATTGGACCCATCGGCATTCATGATCCAGATATCCCGATCCCTGGCTAATTCATTCTCTTCTTCTTTCTTTTTTTCTTCTTTTTTCTTTTTCTCTTTCTTTTTTTCTTCTTTTTTAGTCTCCTCTTCGTCTTCTTCGTTGAAAGATTTCTTTTTTTCTTTTTCCCCCTTTCGTCGAGTCTGAAAGACAATTTCCTTCCCATCGGGAGACCAGGATCCATTGGCATCTAAGGAAGGATCTCTGGTTAATTGGATCAGGTGAAGGGCCGCCTCCGTTACCGAGGACTCCGAGCGAACTTTTGTGGAGATCAAAGGGCCCAAAAGCAGAGAAGTAATCAGAAGAAGATAGGTAGACAACAGGACGAGGAGAACGGAGAAGAGGGAGCGTTTTCCTGTCTTTATATTAATACTCCGGTACATAGTCTATGGGTTCGGTATAGCCCATTTGGATGTTATTCAGTACATTTTTGAGCGTGAGGGTGGCCAGTTCTTTCATAAAGGGAATGTTATCCAGGGGCCGATTCTGTTCTTTCAAGGCTATCCAAAGGGCAAGGGCTTTTTGGATTTGTGTTTGGTAAGCTTTAGGATTCTTTTTTGCTAAAAACTCTATGGTTAATTCCAGGCGTTTCGTAATTTGATTTCGGTCAGGTTCAAGGACCTGAGTGAGAAATTCCCGGATAATCTTGGAATCCATAATCCGGTTTCTCATGGATCGCTTTTTTTTCTGTACGAAATCATAAGAAGACGGGGTATCGGGCCACCAATCCGAGAAAGGTGGTTTCGAGATAAGCTCATCGGAAGTTGCCAGGAGTTCTTCCAGACTTTGTCTTGCTTCTTCCAATCCATAGGATGTCAGATCGACGATATACGCTTGAGGGGTTAAAGGATCCTTCTCAAAAATTTTTCGATAAAAGGAAAACAAAGGAGAAATTTTAGCTTCATTTTTAAGGGCTGTCCATAAGGCATCCCGGACTAATTGAAGACAATAGGCATATTCTATCTCCATTCCCCCGACTTGCTTTTTTAATTCTTTAGTTATCTTATCGATGTCTTTAAGGGTGATATTCTGGGCTCCATAGCAATCTTTAATACCTACCTTCTCATGCAACATGAATTGGGCAAGCTTAGCATGGCGGGCATCCCTTTGTCGGGCTATTAACATCACCCGGCTCCCTCTTCCATCGATCCAGGACACCAGACATTTATAGATGGGAAAAGATTCCAGAATCGAGGGTGTCTTTGTTACCCCGGCAAATTGGAGTTTGCGAAGGGATCGTTGGATGAGTTCCTGGCTATCCTGTTGGTGATTGATGAGATTTTCTAAGGTTTCAATAGACTTACCCGAGCGAATACTCCCCAGTTGGAGAATGGCCGCTTTGGCCAGTTCTTTATCCCGATATTCTGCAAAAATTCCCAGAAGTGGAATTGCCCGTTCATCCCGACTTTTACCGAGTTCTTCGATCATCCTTAATTGGGCTTCTGGGGAAAAGTTAGAGATCTCCTCTAACAGGGTCTCCAGCATTTCTTCTCGCTCTGATAGCTGCAACATTCCTTCTAAAGCTACCTGACCTAATCCTCTTATATCCTGGAAATAGGAGATCAACGTGGGGTCCTGCGTGTCCATACCGTAATACTCCATAACCCCCAATAAAATAGACCTGGTAGTATCACTGATTCCCGGACTTTTGAATAACTCCATGAGGGGTTCCAGAACGTCTGGATCTCCATATTGCTCCAATAAAAAGGCTACCGTGGTAACCACATCTGGATTTTGTTGGGTATCTTTTATGAGTTGTAATAGAGCCGGAATCAAATCAATATTCTCTTCTTCCACCGTGTAAAAAAATTCTTCTGTCCAATCCTCAGCTTCCTCCATGGATATCTGACTGTTTATAAGCTCTTCTATGAAGGCCGCTACTTTCTTATAGCCTCTGATAGGCTGTTCTTTCTTTTTCATTACTGATTTTTTAAGCTCTCTGTAAAGTAAATTGGATTCCATCAAGAAAGTGGCTTCTTTCCTCTTACAGATTTTTTAAATGGAATTTAACTATTTTACAGAGCTTTAAGATAAGGTCTCAGAAATTTGCCTGTATAGGACTCAGGAGATTTTGCAATCTCTTCTGGAGTTCCACAGGCTATCAACCTGCCTCCTCTTTCTCCACCTTCTGGACCCAAGTCCAGGATGTAGTCTGCACAGCGAATAACTTCCAGATTATGCTCGATAATGACCACGGAATGCCCTTTGTCCAGTAATTTGTCAAAGCAAAGGAGCAATTTAGCAATATCATCGAGATGTAAACCGGTTGTGGGTTCATCGAAGAGATAAAGCGCAGAACCTTTTTTCCGATTAGCCAAATGTGCAGCCAGCTTGACTCGTTGAGCTTCTCCACCAGACAGGGTGGTAGCCGGTTGGCCTAATCGGATATAACCCAGACCCACATCTTCCAAAACTTGGAGCTTTTCCACTATTTTTTTATGATCTGCAAAGAATGCCAGAGCTTCTGTAACCGTCATCTCTAAAATATCGGCAATGTTTTTTCCATTGAATTTTATCTTTAAAATTTCGTTTTTATACCTTTTACCACCACAACTTTCACAAGTCAAGAAAAGGTCTGCGAGAAATTGCATTTCTACTTTGATAAATCCCTCCCCTTTACAGGCCTCACATCGGCCTCTTGCAACATTAAAGGAAAAATGCCCGGGTTTATATCCGCTCCGTTTGGCACTTAAGGTGCTGGCAAACAGACTACGAATTTCATCGAAGGCTTTAATATACGTAACAGGATTCGATCGGGGCGTTCGTCCAATAGGGGATTGATCTACCAAAATAACGTCTGAGATAAGCTCTTGACCTTTAATCCCATTGTATCCGTTCCCGGGTTTTCGTTCCCCTGTTAATCCCTTATAGAGAATTTCATGGATAAGCGTGCTTTTACCAGACCCGGAAACTCCGGTTACACAGGTCAGCACTTTTAGAGGTATCCGAACCTGAATGTTTTTAAGGTTATGAAGATAGGCATTCTGGATTTCAAGATAATCTCCGTTGGGAGATCTACGACGGAAAATACCGGACCGTCCGGAATGGAAAGAGATTTCTTTTTCTCCCCGGAGATATTTTCCGGTTAAGGAATGGGGATCCTGGTAGAGTTGCTTTAAACTTCCGGAGAAAACCACTTTTCCCCCATGCTCCCCGGCCCCGGGCCCCAGATCTACAATGTGATCACTGGCTTTTATGATATCTTTATCATGCTCGACCACGACAATGGTATTACCTTTGTCCCGAAGTGCTTTAAGAATACGGATCAAACGGTCTGTATCTCGGGGATGAAGTCCGATACTGGGCTCATCCAAAACATACAGGGAGCTGACCAGAGAAGATCCTAAAGAGGTTGCCAGATTAATCCGTTGGGCTTCTCCCCCACTGAGTGTCCGTGAAAGACGATCTAGGGTTAAATAATCCAGTCCCACATCTATCAAATACTGCAATCGATTTTTAATCTCTTCAACTATTTTATGGGCGATCTGTTCTTCAAAGGGGGTCAGGGGAAGTTGGTCAAAAAAAGTTTTAGCTTCCAGGGTAGTTTTTCGGGCGATATCATAGATGGTAGCTCCCTGAATCTTGACCCACAAAGCTTTTTCCTTAAGTCTTGAACCCTTACACAGAGAACATTCCCGATACCCTCGGAATCGGCTCAAGAAAACCCGAACATGGACTTTGTATTTTTTCATCTCTAGAAAATCGAAAAAAGGAATAATTCCGATAAATTGATCGTTCCCCTGGATAATCAAGCGCATTTGATCCTCTGTGAGTTTATAAAGGGGGGTATCAATAGAAAAGCCGTATCTTGGGGCAATTCGTTCTAATCGGGAAATAATCCCACGACAAATAGGGGCAGTCCAGGGAACTATGGCGCCTTGCCGAATACTCTTGGTTTTATCCGGAATCACCAGATCCATATCGATCACGATCTTGTTTCCAAAACCCTGACATTCCGGACAGGCCCCATAGGGATTGTTAAAAGAGAACAATCGAGGTTCCGGCTCCTCATAGGTTATCCCACAGGGATAGCACTCAAAGTTTCGACTAAATTTAAAGGATTTCCCTTCGGGATGGGGGGCATTTACCCCTTCTACCGTTTTGACTATCAGTCGTCCCTGTCCTTCCACATAGGCTATTTCCAGAGCCTCCACAAGCCTTTCTCGAATATCTTCGCTCAACGACATGCGATCTATCACGACCCCGATCTCTGATCCCGGAATCAACCTGGGGGTTTCTTCTTCCAAAGAGAAAATCTCATCGTTTACCAAAATCCGGCGGAAGCCTTTCTTCAGGAGACCTTCCCGGAATATGGCATATTCTTGATCCGACCAGCCTTTGGAGGTTTCTAAAGCCCTTTCCAGTTGAAGGGGAAAAGCTATCATGAAACGGGTTTTCGGACCCATCTGGAAGATTTTTTCAACAATCGCCTCTACCGATTCCCGCTGTACCGGTTTTCCACACCGATAACAATAGGTTTTACCGATTCGGGCAAAGAGCAGTCTCAGATAATCGTAAATCTCCGTAGCCGTGCCTACGGTCGATCTGGAATTTCGGACATGGTTCTTCTGTTCGATGGCAATGGCCGGGGAGATACCGTAAATGGCATCTACATCGGGTTTGTCCATTCGTTCGAGAAATTGTCTGGCATAAGCCGAAAGGGATTCTACATATCTTCTCTGTCCTTCGGCATACAGGGTATCAAATGCCAGACTGGATTTTCCGGAACCACTGACCCCGGTGATTACAATCAGCTTGTTTCTCGGAATATCCAGGTCTATATTTTTTAAATTATGAACCCGAGCTCCTTTAATAGAAATTTGGTTCATTTTAAACGCTTTACCTCTTATCTATTCTATATACCTGATAAGCTGTCTTTACCTGATGATGCCTTTCAACCGGCTTCTTGCCGGGTCAGGATGTTTATCAGAATCTTATAGATCAGGAAACCGACTAAGAAGATCCCCGGGATAATGAGTGCAGCAAATAAGGGCTTTTCCCTCAGAAAAGTTAGGACCTCCTCTCCATACAAGACGGTCATGACCCCTTCAACATAGAACCGACAACTTCGAGATATAAAGACCGCTAAAAGAAATCTATGATAAAGTAACTGAAAAGCCCCCACGGCGAAAATAAAAGCCTTGTAAGGAAAGGGCGGAGGGATGATCCCGGCCAATAAAATGGATAGTATGTCATATTTATGAAGAAGATACTGGATTCTTTCTATGCCTCCCCTGGAGAGCTTTTTATGGAGTAAGGCCTGTCCACCCTTTTTACCGAGAAAATATAGCATACTGGTTCCCAGCAAAGATCCAGCCACTGCAGACAGGGCATAAAAAGCCATTAAATGGGGTTTAGAAAGGGATAAGACAATTACCAGGGTATCAATAACTTGAGGCATGGGAACGAAGGTGGAATCTAAAAAAGAAAGAAGCAATAATCCCCAAATACCATAAGGAATGAAGAGTTGTTTAATAAGAAAAATAATTTCATGCATAGCAACTCTGCTAAGTGATGGAGTGGAAGAGGAACCTCCATCACTTAATTACATATTCTGTGGAATTTCAGGAATAGTCAAGGAAATATTGAAAAGATCTGTGGGGCGAAGGGAGAGGCCCTGTAAAGGAAAGAATTTCTTAGGGATAAGTTCTTCTTAAAACCGCTTTAATTCGATATAAGAGCTCCTCCACTAATACAGGCTTGAAGATATAATCGTCTGCTCCCAATTCAAAGGCTCTTAATTTCTCCTCCGGCGCTGTTTTTTGAGAAAGGACTATCACCGGAATAAAGGCAGTCGTCGGATCCTGGCGTAATCTTTTGATAAGCTTTAATCCGTCCATTTCGGGCATGGGGATATCTGTAAGGATAAGATGAGGTTTATTCTGTGCAATGATTTCCAGGGCTTCTTTTCCATTGGAAGCCGTGGTGGCTATAAACTGATTTTTGACCAGGAAAGAAGCCAATCCTCGAGCCAATACTTCATTATCATCGACCAAAAGTATTTTAAATCCTTTAAAGTCATTCCGGATATCTTTAATTAAAGGTTCAGCCGTTTTTTCTAAACCTTTAATTGGGGTGTTCCCCCCTGAGATTATGGATTCTTTTAATTTAGATCCGCAATACGGGCAGATCTTCCAGTCTGGCTCCATCACTTTTTGACAGGAAGGACATTTTAATTCGGTTAAAGATCTGGACTCTTCGGAAAATAAGACCACCCGTTCTAACTCTTCCAAGGTCGTAATACCTTGTTTGAGCTTTTCCAGGGCATTTTCGATTAAAGATTTCATGCCTCCTTTGAGGGCTGCTTCTCGGATTCTCCGCTCAGGAGCTCTCTGACTGATCAATTCCCGGATCTCTCCATTTATCATCAAAATTTCGTAAACTCCCTTTCTTCCTCGATATCCAGTTTGCTGGCAATATTCGCATCCTTTACTTCGATAGAAGGGAATTTCTTTATCCAACCTGGGCCTGATCTTCCTGAGCCTTTCCAGATCCGGCTGATACTTTTCTCGGCACCGATCACATAGGATCCGGATTAAACGTTGGGAGATGATACCGTTTAAGGAAGAGGCTATTAAATAGGGGGCTACTCCCAAATCTCGGAGTCGAATAATGGTGGAAACTGCATCATTGGTATGCAGGGTGCTTAGGACCAGGTGCCCGGTCATAGAGGCTCCCATGGCAATCTCCGCCGTCTCTCTATCTCGAATCTCTCCTACAAAAACCACGTTGGGATCCTGTCTGAGGATGGATCTCAGGGCTTTAGCAAAGGTTAATCCGGCTTTTTCACTGATCTGAACCTGGTTAACCCTATTCATTTCATATTCTATGGGATCTTCCAGGGTAACGATATTAATCTTTTTACGAGAAATTTCACTAATCAAGGCATAAAGGGTTGTGGTTTTACCACTACCTGTGGGACCACACACTAAAATCATCCCCTGAGGAAGGTTAATGAGTTCTTTTACTCTCTCCAGATCTTCAGATGAGAACCCCAACTCTGTAATAGATAAGGTGCTTTTACTTTTATCTAGGATACGGATGACCACCTTCTCTCCATACTGTACCGGAAGGGTAGAAACTCTCAGGTCCAGGATCTGATGATCCTTTCTCAGCTTAATTCGACCATCTTGAGGAATTCGTTTTTCGGCAATATCCATACCGGCCATGAGTTTGATTCGAGAAATCAGAGCACCTTGTACCCATTTAGGGATTTGTAGAGTTTCATTCAAAATTCCATCGACTCTCTGCCTCACTTGAATCATCCTTTCTTGGGGTTCGATATGAATGTCACTGGCCCTCGCAGAAACACTCTGGAAGATAATAGAATTAACTAACTTGACAATAGGGCCCATTTCGCTTTTATTTTTTAATTCCAGGATGTTCTCTTCTTCTGCCGTCTCAGCCTGGATAAATTCTATTCCTTCAATTTGGGCCACATTTTGAATAATTTGGTTAATCGATTCTCCTGCCGAGTAATGCCGGTTAATAGCTTCTTTAATCTCACTGGCAGCCGCCACAACGGGACGAATATTTAATCCGCTGGTAAAGCGAGCCATATCCATGGCTTCTATGTCCCGGGGGTTCTTCATAGCGAGAATCAACTCTTTGTTTTCAATACGAACAGGTAAAATTTGATACTCCTTGGCAAGCTTTAAAGGAATTAATTCAATGGCTATGGGTTCAATAACGGTCGAGGTTAAATCCAGATATGGAACATTGTTTTGATAAGAAAGGGCTTTGGCTATATCCCGCTCACTGACAAAATTCAGGCGTACCAGGGTTTCTCCTATAAGTTCCCTGGGATTTTTTTTGTTTTCTTCCAGGGCGATCTGTAACTTTTCCTCGTCTATCAGACCAACTTTAATAAAGATCCTTCCGATTTTTTCTTTTTCTGTACCGGATTCCTGCATCGATAATCACCTGTTTATCTAAATCTTGGCGGATTTTATAAAATTCATTTCCATGAAATTTTCAAGCTTTCTCTTTTATAGAGCCGATCAGGGAAGATAAATATTAAGTAGGAGAGTTATCTATTTTTCGGTTTTATCTGGGTTTTCAGGCGGTAGGCATCGTTTTTCTTCCAGGAGCTTGGTAAACGCCTCGGCAGGTACAGGTTGGCTAAAGATAAAACCTTGGATTTCGTCGCAATGGTGAAACCGCAAGAAAGATAACTGCTCTTCGGTTTCTACCCCCTCGGCGATCACCTTCAGATTCAGGTTGTGGGCCATATTAATAATCAACATGGCAATAACGGCGTCATCAGGGTTTGCGGTGATATTCAAGACGAAGGACCGATCTATTTTCAATCTATCTATAGGAAATCGTTTCAAATAACTCAACGACGAATATCCTGTTCCAAAGTCATCCATCGACAGGCGCACTCCCATTTTCTTTAGTTCTTGTAGGATGGTAATTGCCATCTCGGCATTTTCCATGGTAGTTCCTTCCGTTAATTCCAAATCCAAATAGTGAGGATCCAGTTGAGTTTCCTTTAATATTCGGTCAATAAGCTGGATTAAGTTTTGTTGTTTGAACAGCCGAGGAGAGAGGTTAACCGATACGCAAAGGGGTGGAAAACCAGCTTGTTGCCAGGCTTTATTTTGGGCACAGGCCGTACGCAAGACCCATTCGCCCAGTTGGGCGATTAAGCCGGTATCTTCGGCCAGAGGAATAAATTTCATCGGCAGGATCAATCCCAAATCCGGATGTTGCCAGCGTAACAGAACTTCCATTCCAACGATATGTCCGGTATGAAGGCTTATCTGGGGTTGGTAATAGATCATAAATTCCTCTTGTTCCAACGCACGGCGAAGTCCTCTTTCCAATATTACTCTTTCAAAGGCCCTGGCGTTCATGGTTGAAGTATAGAACTGATAAATATTACGACCCTGGGCCTTAGCGCGGTTTAAAGCGGTATCTGCATTTTTCAACAAGGTCTGTGCGTTATCCCCATCACCGGGATAAAGGGCAATCCCGATACTGGAAGATATAAAAAGCTCGTGGTTATCGAGGCGAAAGGGGATTTTGAAAATTTCGAGGATCCTCTCGGCCATCTTGGCAACATCTTCTACCTGATCGACCCTTGGTAACAACACCAAAAACTCATCGCCACCCAGACGGGCTACCGTATCCCCTTCACGAAGGCAGGCAGTCAAACGTCGCGCAACGTCTTGCAGGAGTTTATCTCCTATGGAGTGCCCCAAAGTATCGTTGATGATTTTAAAACGATCCAGATCCAGGAACATAACCGCCAGCTTATGCCGATCACGGTGCGCCTGGGCCATGGCTAAAGCAATGCGATCATTAAACAACGTACGGTTGGGTAAGCCCGTAAGGGCATCATGATACGCCAGGTATCGAATGGTTTCCTCGGCCTGTTTTCGCTCAGTGATATCTGTATGGGTAACCACGACACCGCCATGTTTACCTGCTAACCGCACCACCCGCATCAAAAACCAGAGTTCTTTCCCACCGAAGGAGCGAAAAGAGTATTCCAGGGTAAATTGAGCTTGAGAGCCATTCAATACAGCCTGGATACCGACCAGTGCCTTCCGGGCTCCCTCTATACCTGCCTCTGCTGCCTGCCTGCAAACTTTTAGATAATTTACACCGACTCCGGTACAAGAAGGGAAATTATTCCCATTTTCAGAGGCAAAATGTTCCCAGGCTTTGTTGATGGCTATAATATTTCCTTCTTTGTCTAAAACGGCAATAAGGGAGGTTAACGAGTTCAGTATGAGCGAGTTAAGCTCTTCACCTTCCCGTAAAGCTTCCTCTTTTTTCTGTAACTCCATCACGTAACGAATCGACTTGTAGAGAAGGTCGGAGGATAATTTTGCCTTAACAAGATAATCCGTAGCTCCGGCTTTCATGGCCTCTACGGCAACTTCCTCATCTCCCTGTCCAGTTAGAAAAATAACCGGAGTTGTAATTCCCCTGGCCCGTACCGAGCGTAGGAGATCCAGACCATTGACATGGCCTAGCCTATAGTCAAACAAACAGATATCATACTGGGTCTTATCCAAGCAGGCTACGGCTTCTGTAAAAGAGGAGGCTAAATCTATACTCACCTTCCTCCCATTCATTTCTGAATGGATAAAACTTTTAATCAGAATTACATCATCTTCATCATCTTCTACCAGCAAGATTTTTATCTCTTGTTCCTTCATGAACCCTCCTGACTGAGATTGAATTCTTCCATCCTTGCCAACCGATATTCAGTGGCTCTTTTAGGGATTTAATACCTTACCTGATCCGGGTAAAGGTAAACGTCGTTCTTCTTGCAACAATTTTATAAACGCTTCGGCAGATATCGGTTGGCTGAATAGATAGCCCTGGAACAGATCACAGTGATGGGAACGTAAAAATTCCAGCTGTTCTTTAGTTTCGACTCCCTCGGCAACGACCTTGAGCCCCAGATTATGGGCCATATTGATTATCAATACGGTAATGGCGGCATCGTCTGGATCTGTTGTAATATCCCATACAAACGACCGATCGATTTTTAAGGTGTCAATGGGGAATCGTTTCAAATAACTTAATGAAGAATACCCGGTACCAAAATCGTCGATCGACAAATGTACCCCCATTTCTTTCAATTGGTGTAAGGTTTTAATTGCTGCTTCTGCGTTTTCCATGATAGTCCCTTCGGTCAGTTCCAGTTCTAAATAGTTCGGATCGAGCTGGGTTTCTTTAAGTATCCGGGCAATCGTTTCTACCAGATCAGGTTGCTTAAACAGACGAGCGGAAATATTAACGGCCATACACAAGGCAGGAAGACCGGATTTTTGCCAGGCTTTGTTTTGGGCACAGGCCTCACGTAAGACCCAGAGTCCTAAAGGTACAATCAATCCGGTTTCTTCTGCCAGGGGAATAAACTGCATGGGCGGGACCATTCCCAGATCTGGATGTTGCCATCTTACCAGCGCTTCCACTCCCACAATCTCCCCGGTACTCAGGCTCACCTGAGGTTGGTAATAAATGACGAATTCTTCCCGCTCTAAAGCCCGGCGTAAACTGTTTTCTAATTTCAATCGTTCAAGGGCAGTGGCATTCATGGAGGGGGTATAGAATTGATAGGTATCACGCCCCTGTTCTTTGGCCCGGTATAGGGCTGTATCTGCATTTTTCATCAGGGTCTGAATATCTTCTCCATCGTTGGGGTAAAGGGTAATACCAATGCTGGCGGCGACATAAAGCTCATGATCTCCGAAATGAAAAGGACGTTTGAAAGCTTCGAGGAGTTTCTGGGCAATCTTGGCTACATCTTCTACTTGAATGATTCCTGGCAACAACAACATGAATCGATCACTACCCAGGCGGGCCAGCGTGTCCTCTCCACGCAGGTAATTTTTCAGCCGTTCTGCAACACCTTGCAGGAGGCGGTCTCCCACGGCATAACCCAGGGTATCGTTAATGGTTTTAAAGCGGTCTAGATCGAGAAACATAATCGCCAGTTTTTGTTTATTACGACGGGCATGGGCTATGGCCAGGGTGAGACGATCGTTGAATAGCATGCGATTGGGCAAACCGGTGAGGGCATCATAATAAGCCAGGTACCGGACGATTTCTTCGGCTTGCTTACGTTCGGTAATATCCATCCACGAGCCGACCAGGTCTATAGGCCTGCCTGCAGCATTGTATACGACTCTTATTTTGTCATGGATCCATCGATACGTCCCGTCTTTGTGCTGAAAACGGTATTCATAATCCAGGAAATCATGATAAAAGACAGTAGCCTGCCGGGCGAGAACATGGGGTTGATCTTCGGGATGGATATGATTAATCCACCAGTTTGGATCTGTCAGACATTCGGCAGTTTCATAACCCAGTAAGGCTCGGATATTTTCACTGACAAAGGTAATGGGAAAAGGCCCTCTGGAGGAAGCAGGTTCGATCTGCAGGCTATAAATTACCGTTGGGCTGTAGTTAAGCAGGTAGTTAAGCCGGGTGTTGGCTTTCTTTAGAGCTTCCTCCACCTGTTTACGTTGGGTAATATCATTCACCAGGACAAGTCTGGCCGGTCTTCCGGCAAACATTAAAGAGCGTGAAATAGTTTCCACCTCGATGATGGTTCCATCTTTCTTTCGATGTCTCCACAAAGTGATCTGATTATCTCCTAAGGTTTTTAAACGTTCAAGAAGAAGGGGAATATTTTCCAACGGACGGAGATCTTGGAGGGTCATAGATCGAAATTCTTCCTGGGAATATCCATAATGACGGATAGCCGCTTCATTAACTGCAAGAAAAGAAAGAGTTTCTATATCGTAGACCCACATGGGATTGGGGTTGCTTTCAAATAAGAGTCGGTATCGTTCTTCTGAATCTCGCAAGGCTTCTTCTGCTCGCTTGCGTTCCGTAATGTCGCAGGTTACCTTGGAAAAACCACGCAGGAAACCCTTCTCATCTCGTAGCGCTGTAATGACGGTATTGGCCAGAAATTTGGATCCATCCTTGCGTACCAGCCATCCTTCCTCTTCATATCGACCTTTGTCTGCTGCTACCCGGAGGGCATACGCCGGTTTACCCTCCCGAACTTCTTCGGAGGGATAAAAGCAAGAGAAATGCTGACCGAGGATTTCATCGGCTTGATATCCCTGGATATGCTCGGCTCCAGGATTCCAGCTCACAATATATCCCTTGGGATCTAGCATGAGAATCGCATAATCCTTCACCCCTTCTACCAATGAACGAAAACGTTCCTCACTTTCTCGTAAAGCAGCCTCGACCCTTTGCTTCTCATTCCGGAGTCGTTTCTGTTCCAAGGCTTGCTTTACGGCAGGTCCCAATCGGGCCAGTCGATCTTTAAGTATATAGTCGGTTGCCCCTTGTTTGATGATGGATACAGCAAGATCTTCATCGATCATACCTGATACAACAATGAAGGGAATATCTAATCCACGCTCTTGGAGGAGTCGAAGGGCTTGTGGCGCATTAAATTGGGGTAGAAAGTAATCTGCAAGAACAAGGTCCGGTCGCAAGTTTAATTGAGCCAGATAATCTACCTCAGTTTCTACACGCTGCCAGTTGGGCTTATACCCGGCCCGGCTCAGTTCATAGATTATCAACTCAGCATCTGCTGGATGATCTTCGAGTACCACAATTTGAAGTGGAATGGACATGATAATTTTCTCCTTTTATATAATTTTAATTTTCAGCCTTTTCGCCTGGAACTTCTTCGGGAATAAAGCGCTTTTAAAGTATCGGGGGATGATTGAGCAGTACCCAGTACAATCCTAAAGTACGTACTGCTTCAACAAACTGTTCGAAATCGACCGGTTTGGCAATATAGCTGTTAACTCCTAATTGATAGCTTTCAACGATATTCCGTTCCTCCCGGGAAGATGTGAGGATAACCACAGGAATGATTCGGGTACGGGGATCAGCTTTAATACGCCGTAGGACTTCCAGACCATCGATTAAGGGAAGTTTCAGATCCAGCAAAATCAGGTTGGGGCTGTTTCTGGGATTACGTTGAGCATATCGGTCGGTACAAAAGAGAAACTCCAGGGCTTCAGCTCCGTCCCGTATCACATAGATTCGGTTGGTCAGGTTGTTTCTTTTGAAGGCGTGAAGCGCCAACCTCACATCGTTGGGATTATCTTCTATAAGTAATATTTCTACATAGGTTTCAATCATAAAAAACTCCTTAACGCCCCTTTCCCCTTGTGGGAGAGGGGCCGGGGGCATAGGCACCAGGGGAGGGAACTTCGCTTCAAAGTTCCTTCCCTTGCAAAGCGGGGGAAGGTCAGGAAGGGGGCCCCTCAGGGGCCTCACGCTTATCCTGGTGCGTATGGAGGTCGGGGGTGAGGGCAGAGAATAACCCAAAATTAACTTTACAAGGTAATACCAAGTTGCCTTTTCTATAAGATAAGACCCTTATAAAGTCCTCACGTAAGGGCAAGTTTGAAACCTGCCTTTCTGCTATGAAACACAAATTTGATAGGGAGGGTAGGAGCGGTCTCATGTAATTATCCTGTCAAAGGATTATCCTATTTGGGATATTAAGACAAGGAGATGCGGGGAGTCCCCGTGTCACCACGTCTCCTTGTTCCTAAGTCCCCCTGTCCCAGAGAGGAAGTGTAAAGTAGAAGGTAGCCCCTTTATTAACTTCCCCTTCTGCCCAGACTCGCCCTCCGTGCCGATGGATGATTCGCCGAACGATGGCCAATCCAACTCCTGTACCTTCGTACTCCTCGGCAGGGTGTAACCGCTGAAACACCCCAAAGAGTTTATCTGCATATTGCATATTAAAACCCACCCCATTATCTCTAACGAAGTAGATCTGTTCACCAGATGGGTCTCCTGGCTGATAACCGATTTCGATTCTGGCCACCTCTTGTCGACGTGTAAATTTAAGGGCATTGGAAAGCAGGTTGACGAATACCTGTTTAAGCAGAATCGGGTCAGCGTGACAATCAGGCAGGTCCCCGATGAGAATTTCTATATGTCGCCCTTTTTGTTCTCCGTTCAAATCTGTGAGTACTTGATGTACCAGGGCCGTCGTTGCAACAGGTTGTTTTTTGATCGCTTGACGGCTTAAACGCGAGAAAGTCAACAAATCATCTATGAGGTGGCTCATCTGCCTGGCATTATGGCTTATCCACCGTAAGTATTCTTGAATCTCCGGAGAGAGTTGGGAAGCATAATCTTCCAGTAGAATACGGGAGAAGCCATGGATGGCCCTTAGAGGAGCACGGAGATCATGGGAGACCGAATAGGAAAACGCTTCAAGTTCTTTAATGGTTGCTTGAAGCTCGGCCGTACGCGCAAGGACACGTTGCTCGAGTTCTTCATTAAGCCTGCGGATCTGATCTTCCGCCTGCTTACGTAGAGTGATGTCTTCAATGACGGCAATAAAATACGCCGGATCTCCTGAGGGTTTCCGTACCAGGGACACAGTCAGATTGATCCAGACCTGGGAACCGTCCCTGCGCAGATAGCGCTTCTCCATGGAGTAAGCAGGAATCTCATTAGCCAATAGTTGTTGGGTATATCTAAAATCGGCAGCCAGATCATCCGGATGGGTAATATCTTGAAAAGTTCTCTCCATCAACTCTTCACGGGTGTACCCTACGATCTCACAGAATTTTTGATTGACGAGTGACCATCGACCATCTATGGCTATGTGGGCAATCCCAACGGCGGCCTGCTCAAAGGTAGCCCGGAATCGCTCTTCACTTTCTCGCAGCGCCGTTTCCATCTGTTTACGAACGGTAATATCCATCATTGAGCCAACCATACGTACCGGTTTCCCATGATGATCCGGAATAATATAACCCCGATCGAAGACATAAGCATAGGAATCATCCGCCCGACGATAACGGTACTCGTCGGACCAATATCTTTTATTCTCCTGGATAGCTTTCTGAATTCCTGAAATCACCCGCATTCGATCCTCCGGATGGATGTGTTCATACCACCAGGTAATATCCGGTTTAACTTCCTCTAAAGAGTAGTAAAAGAGTTCCTTGATCCCTTCATTCCACCACAGAGTATTGGTTTCTAAGTTCCAGTCCCACACCGCATCATTGGTTGCCCGTGCCACAAGCTGAAAACGTTGTTCACTCTTTCGTAGAGCCTCTTCCGCTTTCTTGACGCGGACCATTGCCTTTACCTGGGCTATCAATTCTCGATTTTGAATGGGTCGTATAAGATATCCATCTGCTCTTCCATCAAGCCCTTCTATTCGATCCTTTGAAGCCGTTTTTACTCCTGAAATTAAAGCTACGTAAATATCTGCTAATTCCGGATCTTCCTTAATACGCCTGCATACTTCCATACCATCTATATCGGGAAGTACAACATCCAATAAAACCACATCCGGCTTTTTAGCCTTAGCTAATTGTAAGCCTTCCTGACCTGTCGTTGCCTCTATAACCTCATAGCCCTCTAACCTCAACAAGTAGGCCATAGCCTCTAACATATCGACATTATCATCTACCAAGAGGATTTGAGCCTTCTGATCATTTTCCTTTGTTTTTTGCATAGATCTCCTTCAATCCCAGAGGGGTTTAATGTGTGTTCTCTTCTGAAACATTTTCTATCTTGTTTGAGATTTAGAGCACAATCCTTGCCACCTAATGTTAACCCACTTTACAGGCTGTAGCTCTGACGATAACCCCCTAGGCATCAAGTTAAGGATTAGACCCGGGGTCCAGACCCCTCTAACTCCCCTTTCCCTTCAAGGGAAGGGAAGAACCCAGGGGGGGCCTGGCGACGACCGGTTCCCCTTCCCGACGCGGGAGGGGGGGGCAGAAGGTTAGGAGGGTGTTCAGGCCGATTCTTAGCCCGATGCATCTGGTAATAACCCATATTAATCTGGGTTGAGGCTTCGTTCAGGTTATTTTTGATCATGCCTACGGAGTTAAGGAAGGGATTCAGGTCTTCTGAAAGCAAGCAAGGAAGGAACAGACAAAGGGAAGAGTGCACTATGAACCGATTACTACAAGAAATAGCTTACCGGGGGAGATAGCTGCTTTTATTATTAGATTATCTCTCCTCGGCAAGTTGAAGCACTTCTTGCATGGCCTTATGTATTCTTCCATTGCTGGCTAAAATTTCAGCCTGGTAGACGTCAAAATTTCGTCCCTGAAAATCGGTTACACATCCCCCTGCTTCCCTTACCAGGACAGCTCCGGCTCCCATGTCCCAGGGTTTTAACCCCCGTTCCCAGAAAGCATCCAATCTTCCGGCTGCTACGTAACAAAGATCGATCGCGGCAGATCCGAGTCGTCGTACCCCTTGACAACGAACCGTAAAGTTTTTAAAATGCTCAAAACTCTTACCCTGATCCTGCCAAATACTAGGGGGAAATCCTGTGACCAGCAAGCTTTTCTCGAGCTTTTCAACTTTAGAGACGGTGATTCGTTTTTGATTCAAAAAAGCTCCCTGACCCTTTTCTGCGGTAAATAGCTCTTCACGAACCGGATCATAGACAACCCCTAAGATGAGTTCACCTTCCTTTTCAAGGGCTATCGAGACGCAAAAATAGGGTAAGCCGTGGATATAGTTAGTCGTTCCGTCTAAAGGGTCAATAAGCCACTTATACTCGGAGGTTGTTTCTGAGTTGTTTCCCCCTTCTTCCGCGAGGATTTGATGATGGGGATAATGGGCTTTTATTGTTTCTACAATAGACCGTTCCGATAATCGGTCTACGTTGGTAACCAAATCAATTTCACCTTTATGATTGATCTCTTCGATTTGACCTAAGTGATCTTTTAAAATTTTGCCCGCTTTCAGGGCTGCTTCGATAGCTATCTGGATCATAGTTTTAAAGATTCTTCTAAATTTTTAAGTTTCTCTATCATCCTGGTTCGGTGGGTTCCTTTCCAGTAAATTTTCTTGCAGTGATTACAGATAGAGAACTCCTGCTGGGTTTTAAAAACATATTCAGGTACAAGATGCTGGATTTCCTCCTTATCTACCCGGATTAACCGGGTATTGCAGAGAACACATCGGGTGAAAAGTTGGCTTCCCACCTCTAGCTTTTTTTCTTCTATCACTTGCTTCAACTGGTTCATCACATCATCACTCCGGATAAGGAGTTTATCCGGGCTTTTAAATTTTCGAAAAACCTCCTCATCCCGAGTGAGTAAGGTACGCTGCGTGCGCAACGCCTTCTGGATTAAGGCGGTATCCTCGATGAATCGATAATAAAGGGTATCGTATCCTAGAATTCGAAGCCATTTAGCCAGGGTTCCTAGCATGCAATCGGTGATGAATTTCATAACATCAAACGAGACGTTTGACCTATTTAAGGGTTTGTCTGCTTTATTTCCGAAAACGAAAGATTCTCTACCCACAGGTAGAAAAGCCCGGCCAGGGTTACCGGCCCTACCATGATCAGGTGCAGAATCAGGGAAATACCCGTTGCTGTACTTTTATCTATGGAAAAGAACATCAACCCTGCCGAGGTGGCTGCATGAAAAGGGCCTATAAAACCGGGTGAAGAGGGTAGAGCAACCGCAAAGGCAATCAGAACGAGAATAAAAGCCGAAGCAAAAAAAGGAAGATATAAATCAAAGGCAAGCAAAGTTACCCAAATACTCCCGGCACAGGTGATCCATACACAGAGAGACCAGAGTAAGAGAGGTAAAAGGGAGCTTCCTTTTCCCAGGACCTTCAATCCTGAACTGAAAGATTCTAAAATCTCAGCTATCTGCTCTCTGATCCGTTTGGGGAGGGGAAATAAAATTTTACCGGTAAGGGTTATGGCCGGGGTTGGATACATTTTAAGTAAAAGTAAGAAGATAAAGACCGCTGCAAGCCCCAGTGCGAACAGTATGCCTGTAGTCTTAAGCACGGCCGGGGAGATCCCGGAGGTGTTAATAGAGGGATCGGAGGTTCCAGGGGATTTATCATGAAAATCAATCCAGAAAAGGACTACCACAAAAAGGGACAGGATAATCAGGGAATCTAAAACCCTCTCCAGAACAATGGTTGCAAAAGAAGCAGTGGCACTAATGTTTTCCTTCTTCCCAACCATATAAGCCTTCACAAACTCTCCTGCTCGAGCTGGAAGTATGTTCGTTGCCATGAATCCTATCACCGTAACCGGAAAAAGACGCGCTGAACGAATCTTTTTAATAGGTTCTAAGAGATACTTCCAGCGTTCCGCGCGCATCCAGAACGAGGAGAAATTGATCAAGGTGGCCAGGGCCAGATAGACATAGTTCGCAGACTTTAAAACCTCCAGAAGCTTATGAACTTCGATCCCTTTAAAAACCAGATAAAGGCAGATAACACTGATGACTATACCAATCCAGAACTTAAGTTTCATACATCAAACCAGAATTTTACCCAAGCGTTCCCATCTAACTCGATCTTTCAGATGTACAATATTATACCCGGTCAGTTTCAAATAGAACTTTACCCGCTCCATGAAACCAGCATCCTCATTATTTAATGAGGGAGCTTCTTTATCAGATTTCCAGGACCAGTAAATAAGGAAGGCTTTCCCAACAATAACGTCTCTCTTAACAAAGGTATTATTCCAAAACCGACTATCCCAGCTTCGATCCCGGTTATCGCCCATAACAAAGTAGGAATCTTTCGGAACGACTACAGGGCCAAAATTATCCCGAACCGAACGATCTTTGG
Organism: bacterium; assembly: GCA_030550175.1. Taxonomy (GTDB): domain Bacteria; phylum Moduliflexota; class Moduliflexia; order Moduliflexales; family JAUQPW01; genus JAUQPW01. The sequence continues at coordinate 15,154 of JAUQPW010000021.1, read as the reverse complement.
GAAGTATTTCCGAATCTTCATGGATCGCATAAGGTTCCACGAGTTCCTTATCATTGACATAAACTTTTTTATCTTTTACTTCAACAGTATCCCCAGGGGTTCCTATAATCCGTTTAATAAAGTCTCGTTTCGGATCATCTGGGAACTTAAAAACAATGATGTCTCCGGGGCGGGGGTCTTTAAACTTATAGATAAATTTATTGACCAGGAGATGATCCCCAACCAGGAGGGTCTGTTCCATGGAACTGGAAGGAATTTTAAAGGCTTGAATTAAGAATGACTTGATAACAATGGCCAGTATAAAAGCAATAAGAAACGCTTCCGCGTATTCCCGTAGGAGGGATTTTTTCTTATAAAAAATCCTCTGAGGTTCCTGTTCTGAGGTTTGAATTCCATTTGGGTTATCTTCCTGCTGAGACATACTACATTTTCTCCTTGTTCATGACCGTTCAAAAGATAAAGACCTTTAAGCTTTTATTTCCTTGAAGCCTGTCCGATAAAACTTCTTTTAAGCAAAACTTCTGAAGAGCTAATTTACATGAGAAAATGAGATGCGTCAATAATTTTCTATGATAAGTCCGGATTTGAGAGGGGAATGATCTTTATCCTTGACTTAAGGTTAAGATATTTCTAAACTGAAATTATTCCCATATTGGGTCTGGTTTCAAAGATAAAGATAAGGATTGGATAAGCCATGGCTAAAATCCCGATGTTAGAGATGAGCGAGAAGCTCAAAGAAATTGAGCAGATCAAATCGAATCTTCTGGATGTCATCACCCACGAATTTTCTACCCCGATCTCTGTCCTAAAGGCTTATATAGAAATGTTTATGACCCGGCGTTTTGACAGTTCTCATCCTAGATGTAGAGAAGGACTTCATGCCATGAAGGATGCCGTAATCCGGTTGGAAAGATTGGTTATAAATCTTTTGACTTTGGGTCAGGGGAAAAATAAAAAACTCGACCTGGATTATGAGCGGGTAGTTGTTCAAGATCTGATTACCCAGGCCCTCTCTCAACTTAGAGAGGGACTTCAAAAAAAAAGTATTACCACGGTTCTCAGGGTACCCCCAAACTTTCCCCCCATCTGGGCAGACCCTTCAAAACTTTCTACAGCTTTGATGAACCTTTTAGATAATTCCATTAAGTTTAACAGGCCCTGTGGTTTCATCCGAATCACTTTAACCAGACCCCATGCTCGGTTTATAGGGATCGCTATATCCGATACAGGAAATGGGATTTCTGAGGACAAGATAGAAGAAATCTTTAACCCTTTTACCCAGGTGGATATGTCTTCTACCCGGGAATATTCGGGAGTTGGTCTTGGTCTGCCTGTCGCAAAAGTTATTGTCGAAGCCCATGGTGGAAAGATTACGGCTCACTCTAAACGTGGGAAGGGAAGTACTTTCCTGCTGATTCTTCCCTGTGAAAAACCCTCCCAGGATATAAGTTGGACAAAAAAGAGTTGACAGGGAGATAAATCCTTACTATATAGTTGCTAAGGCAGGGTAGGCCTACCGGAGAGCAATGGGGCTGATGTTTCCATATGATAAGGGGAAAACATCGGCGTGAATACCTACAATTTTTATAGATTTCAGGAGATCTAATCATGATAAGACGACTTTTAATAACCTTCGTACTGGTATTGGTATTGGGATTTTTAGCTTTTTACGGGGTATCGTATTTTACAAAAGAAGAGCCTTTGAACGAGATTCCTTTTTCTTCACCTTCGCATCTAGATACTTCTAAATCATCCTCTTCGCTTCCTATAGAGTCTACTTCTCCTACGACGCTGGAAGCAAACAAATCCACCGAAGCCGGCAAATCCACGACGGCAGAAAAACCTTCAGAATCTTCCGGTTCCTCAACAAGTACAACCAGCAGATCGGTTACTCCATCTCGAGGTACCGAAACAGCTTCGAGTGGAGTTTCTGGAGTGTCCTCTGAAGGTACAAAAGAAACAACAAAACCTTCTGTAGAGAGAGAAACCCCGAGTACTACGGAGTCCGGTCATGTAGCGGAAAGTTCAAAACATCCTGCTGAATCCACTCCAGGGATTTCCTCCACATCTTCTTTTGCAAAAGCCTCTGAGTCAGGGAAAAAGGAACGAACTGAATCTGGACGGAAAGAGCGAAGGGAAGAGAGTACTTCATCTGGCCGAAAAGATCGTACCCAGGAAACCACAACCGGCTCCCGTAAAAGATCTGAAACCTATGTTTCGGAGGAAGAATCTCCCTCGGTTTATCGTAAACGGACCTCCAGCGGAAGTATGACCTCCTCTTCCCGAGAAATGCTTCGTTTAAATGTGGTGGCTATAGGATATTTTCGAACCGAAGAGGAAGCCAGGTTGGTAGCTCCCTATATTGCTCGAAATGCAGGTCTTTCAGATTACATGATCACAAAAGCCAGGGATAAGGATTATTATACCATCCAGGTGGGTGCTTACGTGAATAAAGAGGAAGCAGACCGGCTTGTAGAACGTTTAAGTCAACAGAGGTTTCCGGTAAGGTTGGAATCTAAAGTGGTTCCGTTAAGCGCTTTAAATAAAAACCGGATAGATTACCAAAGATACTAGAAGCTCTACTTTTGCATTTTCTTGTAACTTATTGATTTTATTTATCCACAAAGGGCTATGTGAAACGCGGGGTTTTGGGGCATTGGGACGCGGAGATTGAGAGACACGGGGACGCGGAGACCCGGAGAAATGTCTCTGCGTCCCCAATGTCCCCAAAAGGGTCCTCTGTGGATAAAGAGTTAAAAACTGCAAAAGGATAGACTAGAAGTCAAGGTGATTGATTGTCCGTTGTTCGTTGCCCGTTGTCTGTTGTGGGTTGTCCTTTATTTGAATATCTTGAGCACATAACCACAAAGTAGGTAGAAGGCATAAAGAAAAACTGGAATTTTAATCCTTCCTGCGTTATGCTTTCTATATGTGCTTTGTGGTTAAATTTTTTACAAACTTAAAATTTTTGAGAAGTTTTGAACCTTTCAAAAGTTATGTATAAAAATAAAACAGGTATAGACAACCGACAACAGATAAGCGGACGATAGACAGCGGTTATGTTTTTTACAAACTCGGCGGGGGGAAGGCGGGTTGTTGTTACGGGTATCGGTGTCATAAGCCCTAATGGGATTGGAAAAGAGAAATTTTGGCAAGCCATCCGAGACGGAGTTAGTGGAGTTAAAAATATTTCCTTATTTGATGCTTCAGATCTTCCCTGCCAGATTGCCGGAGAGGTTCCAGATTTTGATTTTGATCTTCCCGTAGGTAAAAGTCGAAGAAACTTTCTGCACCGACTTGCTCGAATGGCCCTGGCCGCTGCCGATGAAGCCCAGAGAGATGCCAAACTGAATCTGGAGAGTTTGTCAGATGAAGAAAGGCGTGAGGTGGGGGTTATTGTTGGAACCGGCGCGGGGGGTATTTGTTATGGTGAAGATCAATATCGAGTTTTTTTTCAGGAAGGCCGAAAAAAGGTCAGTCCTTATGCTATTTCAGCCTCTTTAGCAGGGATGCTCTCCAGCGAGATTTCCATTGCGTTCGGCCTGAGAGGTCCCAGTCACGTTCTTTCCAACGGTTGTACCAGTTCCACCGATGCCATAGGATATGCCTTTGACCGGATTCGCCAGAGTCGATCCCCCCTGTTACTTTCAGGAGGTGCGGAAGCCTGCATTACCCCCGGCATGATGGCCGGATTTTGCAGAATGGGGGCCGTACCCACAAAATGGAACCTGGAGCCAACCCGGGGATCCCGTCCCTTTAACAAAGATCGGGATGGTTTTGTTTTAGCAGAGGGGGCCTGGATTTTAGTGCTGGAAGAGCTCCAACACGCTTTTGAACGAGGGGCTTTTATTTATGGCGAAATTGTTGGCTATGGCTCTACCTGTGATGCCTATCATCGACTTCAGATCATGCCTTCGGGAGAAGAATCTTCCAGAGCTATAGAACTGGCTTTGAAAGACGGAGGTGTTGCCAAGGAAGAGGTCGATTATATCAGTCTTCATGGAACGGCGACCGAATTAAATGATCGAATTGAAACAAAAGCTATTAAGTTATGTTTTGGCCCCCGTGCTTATGAGATCCCTACCAGTGCCCTGAAATCCATGATTGGCCATCCTCAAGGGGCTTCCGGTGCGGCCGGGGTCGTGGCAACTCTGTTGAGCATGCTAAATCATTTTATTCACCCTACCATAAATTATGAAAACCCCGACTCGGAATGTGATCTGGACTACGTCCCCAACATGGGAAGAAAAGCTGAAATTCGAACTTCGGTTTGTAATTGTATTGGATTTGGATCGAAAAATTCTGCGCTGGTGTTAAGGAAGTTCGAGGGGTTGTAACGCTCCGGCTTTTATTCAGAGTCCAATTTTTGCTTTGATGGTAGCTGCACAATGGATGGCCTGGATAAATCGAATTGTATGGGTCGGAGATCTCATAACGACGGAGTATGTTTCGGCTCCTTCCTTGAGGCGGCGAACTCCTTTAAGCATATCTCCATCGGTTACACCGGTAGCTGCAAACATTACCTCTTCTCCCCGGACCATATCTTCAAGGGTAAAGATCTTATTAGTATCTTCAATTCCGGCTTCCCGGGCGCGTTCCTTATCCAGATCGTTTCGAAAGACTAAACGACCTTGCATATCCCCTCCCAAACATTTAAGAGCGGCAGCGGCTAAAACGCCTTCGGGAGCGCCACCGATTCCCATCAGGATGTCTATTCCGGAGCCTTCCAGGGCGGTTGCAATAGCCCCAGAGACATCCCCATCGGGAATTAATCGGATTCTGGCTCCATTGCTTCGAATTTCCCTGATTAAAGCTTCGTGACGGGGTCTATCAAGGATCACCACCGTCAGGTCTTCTAGAGGGCAATCCAGGGCCTGTGCCACGGCTTTCAAGTTTTGGGTCGGGGAAGCCTCGATATTGATAACCCCTTTAGCCCGAGGACCTACGGCAATTTTTTCCATATAGAGATCGGGGACGGATAGAATACATCCTTTACTGGCTGCTGCGATAATCGATAAGGCATTGTATCCTCCCAGTGCCGTGATGGTAGTCCCCTCTAAGGCATCCAACGCAATATCGGTCTCTGGGGGATGACCGGTGCCGACTTTTTCACCTGTATAAAGCATAGGCACCTCGTCCTGTTCCCCCTCTCCGATGACCACGGTACCGTTAATTTCCACAAAATTAAAGGCCCGTCTCATGGCCTCTATAGCCGCTTGATCGGCAGCTTTTTCATTCCCTCTGCCCATCCATCTGGAACTCGCTAAGGCAGCGGCCTCGGTGACCCGAACAAATTCTAAAGCTAAATTGCGTTCCATATCCCCACACCCCCACACACTCCTATTCTCTTCCTATTTGGCCAGTAACCGCATGATATCGTTGTGGAATACCAGAATCATCAAAGGAATTAAAATGGCGAGGCCTATTTTTTGAGCAAGTTCTCGCTTTTTAAGACTGAGAGGTCGGCCCAGGATCAGTTCGATCACCAGGAAGAGAATATGGCCTCCGTCTAATACAGGTATTGGGAGTAAATTAAGGATTCCCAGGTTAAGACTTAACACGCCCATCAAACCCAGGAGTTCTGACACTCCTGCTTTAGCGGCCTGGCCCGACATTTGGGCGATCATAATAGGGCCTCCAATGGCACCTGTAGAAGCTTCTCGTTTAATTAATCGGCCCAGGAGTTCAAAGGTCATAACCGTAATTTCCCAAGTCCTTGCAAGGCCTTTTTTGAGTGATTCCACAGGACCATACTTTTTAAAGATCGTTTGAGGTTTTGCCGTGATTCCCAGATACCCCTTTCCATCCTGGACCTGAGGGGTCATCTTCTTTTTAATCTCTTGACCGTTTCTTAAAATCGTAATCTCCAGTTCCTTACCCGGACTATTATGGACGATTTCTGCCATGGCCAGCCAATGATGAATGGGTGTACCATTTATCGCGACAATTCGATCCCCTTCCTGAAGCCCCTCTTTGTCTGCTGGAAAACCCTTTTGGATTCCTCCTACAATAGGTTCCATGGGGGGTTGTAGACCGATATAACCGGCTCCCAGTTTTTTTATAGATTCCGGGGTTGCATTAAGGACCACCACTTTTCCGTCTCGTTCCACTTCCACCTGGGAGGAAATATCCGCAGAAGTCAAAAAGTAGCTGTAGGCATCTTCCCAGGTAGAGATCTCTTTTCCATTAACCCGTAGAATCCGATCACCTACCTGGAAGCCACTCTTCTCGGCCGGGGAATCTTTATCCACCCAACCTACGATCGGGGGGTCATCCAAATACTTAGGAACTTGAACCCCGATGAAAAAAACCAGGGAAAGAAGAAAAATCGCCGTCAGAATGTTCATGAGAGCTCCGGCAGCAAAAACTAAAAGACGTTGAGGTGCCGACTTGGAACTTAATTCCCAGGGGGCTCCGGTGGCCTCATCGGGATTTTCTCCAGGTAACTTAACATACCCCCCCAAGGGAAATGCAGAGACCCGATAATCGGTCTCTCCCATTTTGAACCCAAAAAGGCGAGGTCCGAATCCTATAGAGAAGACTTCTACTCTAACTCCTGCTTTCTTGGCAGCTATAAAATGTCCAAATTCGTGAACAAGGACTAAAACTCCTAATACAAAGGCAAAGGATAAGATATAGGTTAACAAAGGTAATTCCTCTTTTAAAGGATAAAGGAGGAAGGATAAAGGGGGTGTGAAGGTAATTTATCCTTCTTCCTTCCTCCTTCATCTTTCATGATTAATCACTTTCTCGGCCGCCCGTCTGGCCCATTGATCTATTTCCAAAACCTCTTCAATAGCCGATACTTTACGCGGCGTGTGTTCCTCCATGACTCTTCCAATCGTCGTTTGGATATCCATAAATCGAATTTTCCTCTTTAAAAAAAACTCAACGGCGACTTCATTGGAAGCATTTACAACAATGGGCAGAGAACCTCCTTCCTCCCCCGCCTGATAGGCATACCGGAGACAGGGAAACCGATCAAAATCCGGTTCTTGAAAGCTCAGGTTTCCAAGCTTGGTCAATTCCAACGATGGAAGATTCAGAGGCAGGCGTTCCGGATATGCTAAGGCATAAGATATGGGTATTTTCATATCCGGGATGCCTAGTTGGGCAATGATGGATCCATCGATATATTCCACCATCGAATGAACAATACTCTGGGGATGGATGACAATTTTGATCCTGGATAAGGGGATATCAAATAACCATCGGGCTTCTATAACCTCCAATCCCTTGTTCATCAGCGTTGCAGAATCAATGGTTATCTTCTGACCCATATTCCAGGTTGGATGTTGTAAAGCTTCTTCCAAGGTTACGTTTTGCAACTCAGAAAGTGAGTGATTTTTGAACGGACCTCCTGAAGCCGTCAGAATCAAGCACTTCACCGTTGAGGGGTCATGCCCCTGCATGGCCTGTAAAATAGCGCTGTGTTCGCTATCTACCGGTACAATTCGTACATCCTTTCGCCTGGCCTCATGGGTAATAATTTCTCCAGCCGTGACTAAAGTCTCTTTATTGGCCAGGGCAATATCTTTTCCATGGGAGATCGCAGCAAAGGTAGGAATCAAGCCTGCAGCCCCTACCATAGCCGACACGACCAGATCAACTTCAGGAATCGTCGCCACACGGACTGCACCGGCTTCTCCAGATAAAATTTCTACGTCATATCCCCGGCATCTCTCCTTCAACTGGCCAGCCAGTGCCGGGTCGGATAGGGAAGCAATTCGAGGTTTAAACTTTTTAATTTGTTTTTCTAAAAGATCGATATTTTTGTGGGCTGCCAGACCCCAGACTTGAAAACTTTCCGGGAAATTTTCTATAATTTCCAACGTATTCCTACCTACAGAGCCCGTCGATCCGAGAATAGATATATTTTTTTTCATGAGGCTCCTCCAAATCCTACGACATAATAATATAAAACCGGCGTACTAAATAAAAGCCCATCTACACGATCTAAGATCCCTCCGTGGCCTGGTATGATATTCCCAGAGTCTTTGAGGCCTGCATCTCGCTTGAAGATAGATTTCCCTAAATCTCCAAGCTGTCCCATTACGGCCAATAGACTTCCTACCATGAGGGCTTGTTTATAATCCCAAGAGGGTAGTAACCAATTCTTGGCTATTAAGGAGGTTACTATACTTACTCCTAACCCTCCAATGGCGCCCTCCACCGTTTTTTTTGGACTTATTACCGGGGCCAATTTATGCTTTCCTATATACGATCCTACATAAAAAGCGCCGGTATCCCCGGCCCAAATGATCAGGAGTAAGTAAAATATAAGCCATTGCCCCCCTTCTAATCCTCGTAACAGCACCAGATGGCTCAACAACCAGCCGATATAGGTAATTCCGAATACAGTTGTAGATACAGATATAATGGAAGTTGATAGAGGGTATTGTGAAAATAATGCATATACAACTACTAACATGGAGGCAAAAGCCAATGTAAAACTAATCAGCGTGATATTCTGGAACAGAAAGGAACAGGAAACCAACCAACTCAAGATCATGCCCGGGATCTTATAACAGGTTAACTGCCTCACCTCGACCATGCGATAAAATTCATAAGTTCCCAGAACAACAGCCAGGCTTACCACCAGCCAAAAACTTGTGATTCCTCCATACTGAATCAACAGAATCAGTAGTGGTAATAAAACAACGCTAGATAAAATACGTTTCCACTGCAATCACGAGTTCCTTTTCTTAAGCAAAGTCGGGGAAAATCCTTATACCTCAGAAAAAGATATGCAATTTTATTTCCAGCTAAATTATAGGACTGTTCCCTTTCTTTGTCAAGAAAAACACGGTCAAAACAGTGCCAACGAACGAATTTTTGGGAATCCCGAGTCGTGAAAAAATATTTTTAAAATTGTCGGTAATGCTTAAAGTTTTATCCCTTCCTACTTATTGGTTCCTCTACCGTTGGTGAGATGGGATGAATTCAGCATTGAAGGTCTTGAAGCAGATCTGTTAATCCCCTCATTCAGCAGTGTTTCAACTTCTTAACCAGTTCAATTCCTAACAAAGTCAATCGTTCTTCCAGGAGAGGATCCGTAATCCGTCCCTCCTCATCGAAAAACTTCCAGGCCTGGATCACCGGGATCATGAGAGGAACGACCCAGGCTCGGAGAGCCTGACAGATATGGTTAAGTGCATTGATAGCATTAACACCGGCCAGACTCCCGCCAGAAGTCGTAATAAGACCGACCACTTTATCGGTAAGATAAGGCGGTTGGTCCTTGGCCAGAAATTCTAAAAAATCCAGGGCATTTTTCATGGCCCCGCTGATGGTCCCGTGATAGGCCGGAGAGGCCCAGATCATTCCATCGGCCTCTCGAACTTTGTTCAAAAATCTGGATACATTTTCCGGATATTCCTCCAGCTTTATCTCCGGATTGTAGAAAGGCAGGGAAAGTTCCCGAAGATCCAACAATTCTACTTCGGCTCCTACTTGTTTGGCACCTTGCAAAGATACATTCAGAACCGATAAAGTTAATGATTTTTTCCCTAAACTTCCACCTAATCCGACAACTTTGATCTTTTCATTACGCCCGCTCATTTTGTCATCTCCTTAATGATCCTCGACGCCGGCAACGGATTCCGGATCCATAATGAGCCGACCTACCGATTTACCTGTAACCACTGCATGGGTTTTCTCTTCCTGAGAGAGTTTTGCGATCTGATCGGTAACTTCCTTAGAAGTTTGTAGGGTAATAACTTTACCATCATGAGTTCTTAGTACATGAAGGTGATCTCCTCCCGGACAAGGCCCCGGCTCCATGATTAGCTCATTATCGGCCGTAGGCAGCAGACAGTAAATAGCTCCTTCCACAACCACGTTCTTTTTGTATCCCTCGACCCGAACATTCTCTAATCCCGCTGCAGCTAAAATAAATTGCGCATTACTCAAATCTTCCTGTTTAACCGGAAAACCTACCTTCTGGAAATCCGGCTTGGATTCGGGATTGGTCAGCTTCCATATCGCTACTTGTACGGCTTCCTTGGATCGCTTTTCCTCCGGAAGTTGCGGTAGCGTCTCCAGAAGCTTTTGAATGGAAGGACGCACCGGGCCATCCAGGATAAAGGGATCACTGAAAGTAGGAGGGTCTTGATCGAAATCCAGTGAATAGGCTTCTAAGATATATTCTTTCGGTTCTGAATCCTCTAAAATAATCTGAGAAGTCGAGATGATCTCTTTAAGCCCTTTGGGAATACCTACGACGCGATTTATCACCATATCGGTTACACCCCGAACTTCGGTTTGTAGTACCGTACCCTGTGGGATGATTAATTCTAAAGGTCTCTGCGAAATATTTTGAACACGGAGCATGATACTTTCTCCAGCCTGTCTCCCCACTTGAGGCGCTTCATTAATCCCCGTAAATTGTGCCTTTACCCACTTCTTTGCAATAGCTTCGGAAAGGGGAACTGCTTCTATCTTCGTTTTTGCCCAAGTCAATCCGGGATTTGGGATGGTTAAGATCCAAAGGATCAATGTGGAAATGATCCACTTAAAAAGGATATACAACGTTGGTTTACCTCCTTCTTAAAAAATCCAGTCTTTTAACAAACTCCCTTTCTCCTTACAGTATAATCCCTCTGAAGATTAGGTCAATGAAAAAACAACCTGCCCTCGTAGGCCGATACCCTGCGAAGCCTTGGATTCCACTCTGGATAATCGAATAAGCGAACCTTAAAGCTTGCTACATACAAAGGAGACCTGGGTATATTTATATTCCCTTGACATTTTAAGCAGATTTGTTAGAAGAGGTTAAGTTCTTCAACGGTAGCCTTCTCAATTTAAAATACCTGAGCCGTTAAGATATTTGTAAAAACAAAGAATAGGAGGTTTAAGGGTATGGAAAATGAAATCAAACCAGAGGTCTCTAGAAGAGAGTTTTTAAAGACCAGTACCTTGGCTGGAGCTACTGCGGCCCTGGTTGCAAATTCCGTACTAGAGCCACAAGATCCAGTCCAGGCAGAAGAGTATGTGTACCGGAGTAAACCAGGTTTGCTTCCGGATATGATAGCTACGGTGAGGGACGGGAAGCTTTACGACCCACTACAAAAGGACAATCGGTATCCCTTTAGAAGGTTCATTTTAAAAGGGGGGCATGTAGTGGATCCTAAGAACAATATCGACGAGGTTCGGGATGTGCTTGTAGAAGGGAAGTTTATTAAGGCTGTCGAACCAGATATTAAACCGGAGAAGGGAGATCGGGTCAAGGATGTATCCGGTTTATATGTATTTCCGGGGTTTATTGATCTTCACAACCATATGCACGATCTTTTTGAAATAACGACTCGTTCGGTGTTTGAAGCAGCGGCCAATGGAATTACAGTTAATTTATCTCCAGGAGTTGCTAATACCTTTATGGCTTGTGCTTTTTTAGGCGCCGAAGTGGACCGGGGGGTTCCCACCAATGTAACTGTTTATATTGGGAACCCTTGTCTGGCCTCAGCCCGGGCCAGTGTGGAGGAGAAGATTGCTTATTTTAACGGAACTCTGCCGGATGAAGTAGCTCTCCAAAAGATCACCCGAAACCCCATCTCCAACGCCACAGCTAAACTGGCCATTGGAGTCAAAGATCATATGGGCCACTGTATCCAGAGCGATGAAGATATCGATGCAGCTTACGAAATAACGTCCAAAACCGGACTCCTTTTTGCTTCCCACACCCAGGATCCTATCCATGCAGAGCGGGTTTTCAACCTCTCCAAGGGCCGTCCCCTTCATCTGGGTCATTGCACAGCTTCAGGGGCGGGTACCCATATGGATCCGGTGGAATCCATCACCATGATTGGTGAGATAATTGCAAAAAATAACCATGTAACAGGAGAATATGTAACCTCTATGCTTCGGCATTATCGAGGAGGATGGGAAGGACTTATTATTGATGCTAAAGCCCAAAAAATTGCCTATGACCATCTATCTAAAGGGATCGTCAAAGTTCTGGTGGCAGATGGGCAGTTGGATGCTACTATGAAAGGCTTTGGAGATACCCGGGATACAGTCCCTTGCGTCTTTGAACTGGTAGAAGCGGGTGTGTTAACCCTCCCTCAGGCAGTGGCTTGTGTAACCATTAACCCGGCCATGCTTATGCAACAAAAAACAAAACAGGACTGGTGGGCCAGGGAATTGGGACATCTGGGTCCAGGAGCCCGAGCGAATATCACCGTAGCCGATAAACGAAACAAGATGGCCCGGCTTGTCATCGTAAATGGAGTCATTGCCGGATTCGAAGGTCGCGCCGTTCGATCCGCCAATGGCGCAGGAGGTTGGGTAACCCGATTTGGCATCCTGGATCGAACAGGAGTGGGGGATTTGGTTATGTGGAATTACGTCGCTTAAAGCAGATTCAAGGAACCTACCGGCTGAAAGGAACATTAGCCTTGGAAAGGTTTAAAACCTTTCCAAGGCTTTATACCTGAAACCTTTAGGAAATCTGTTAAGGCGTTTGTAAATTCATAAAAGCCCCCCACAATTCGAAGAGTTTTTCCTTATCCGTACAGCTGCAAAAGACCATAGAGGTATAAATCCCCTTAACCTCTGTAATTATCTTTATCCTGGGCAAAGGTGAAGCATCTTGCTTCGCCTCCGGTGTCTCATAAGATGTTGAATTATCCAAGATTTGAGTTTCTATCCGTATCGGATAACCCTTAAGAGCTTGGATGGCTTTCTGCAACTCTGACCATCCTTGTTTCAGGAGTGGAAAATCCTTATTAATAAAGGATATTTCATTGATTTCCATCTCTCCTCGTAGACCTAGCTTGGCCCTAAGCTTTTCGTCAAAATCTTGCAATTTCTGAATTGCTTTGGAACCATCCCGAGTCATCCATACCCGGCTTACGAGGGTAAACCTATCTGAACCCTGCAAGGGATCTCCATTTTTACCCACTACAAGGATCAGAGAATAGGGTTCAACGGAATATCCATTGATCTGCTTTTTCTCCCCTCCTGTTTCAGTCTTGATCGTTGAAGTTACTCCTCCCTCCTCCCTTCTTGCTTTTAAGCTTGCAAAGGTTTGTTCTGTGTGGGTTCGATCTGTCCGATTGACCTTCCAAATCAATTCTTTATCTAATCGAATAATCGTAACCCACTGAGCAACTTCAGAAGAGGAGGAGTTTGGAGCTGCACCTAGAGTTCTGATAGTAACGTCGATCCTTTTTTTATCCCCCTCCAACAAGGTTAGACTCTTGATTTCCATCTGTTCCTCGTTCTGCTCAGAGATGTTGGTAACCTGTTCAACCCTCACATAGCCAAAAGCTGAATTCATCACTAGCAACCAGCTGAGCAAAAAGAATCCACCCGGTAGGCTACGCTTAATTTTGGGACTCATAGGATATACTTTTAGCTTCTTTGAAGCCTTACAGTTAAGCCTGGATACCAGGAACAACTGTAATAGCTGGCGTCGCATTGGTGCCAGCTATGTAGCCAGACATAAGGCAAATCGCATACTTTATGCTGCGACTCCAATTCTATACTTACCCCCTCCGTCTGTCAAGATTATAATCTACATGAATCTAAAAAAATTAAGGAAAAGCGATAGGTATACACAAAAATATCCCAACCTTTAGGCCTCAGCAGAACTGGTAAAGCTCCTCGATCTATGGGATTTAGAAGAAATGGATCTTATCCGGTTGAGGCGAGCAGGAACAGCAATTGGGTTTCGGTGAAAAAATTCAACCTGCTGTTTTTGCTGCGAAAAACAGTATTTGTAGGAAATACGGGAAGTTATTCACCGGAGGAGGAATCTCGCAGAGAATAATTTAATCAATTGGAGGAATATTGTTGATGGAGGCGGCGGGAATCGAACCCGCGTCCGAGATTATTCGGCAATCAGCATCTACATGCTTAGCCGATGTTTTTTTCTCACATCCTCCCGGTCCCATCGGCAGGACCTGGAAGATGCCAGTTCGGATGTGTTTTCGCTTACCTTCCTCCAAACCGAGAAGATAAGCCAGCCTGCTTTATTACGCCCACTTCACTCCTGCAGGCCTGGGTGAAGGAGCGTTAGCTACACTAGGCAGCTAAAGCGTATTCCTGCGTAGAATAAGTATCAGCAGTTGTTTTTTTCCTGCTTGTTTTACGAGATAACAGGACCTCGACATGCCGCCGATGCCTCAACTAACCCCGTCGAAACCTGTCGCCCCCTATGTTTTAAAGTAAGGCCATAGATTGGGATTGTCAAGGGTGAATAAAGAGCCTATAATTAAAATTTATGGTGGATTCGTCGGATAAAAACAAAAAATATCTCGTCGTTATAGCTGACGATTTTGGTTTGACAAAAGGAGTCAATTCCGGAGTTGTGAAGGGATTTCAAAGGGGTCTTATCACCGGGGCCAGCCTGATGGTTTCCGGAGATGCCTTTGAAGATGCTGTTCAAAAAGCTAAAGAAAATCCCGAACTGGCCGTAGGAATTCATTTGACCTTAGCTGCCGGAAAATCTCTCCTACCCCCCCGGCAAATACCAACTTTGGTGGATGAAGAAGGAAATTTTTATCCAAGCTACATTTCCTTTTTTTATTATCTAAGCCTGGGAAAAATTCGACGAAGTGATATCCAACAAGAACTCCAGGCCCAGATTGAGAAATTTTTGGACACGGGACTTAAAATCTCACACCTTGATGCCCATCTCCATATCCATTTACATCCGAGTTTGATTTCCTTGGTCCTCCATCTTGCACAAAAATACCGGGTTTCCTATATCCGATGTTCGGAGGAGATGAGGGTTAAAGAGAAAAGATTGGTTCTCTCCCGATGGATAAAAACCGAGGCCTTACGCCTGGCTGCCGGAATGGCCCGAAAAAAAATCCTCAAGGCCGGCTTAAAAACATCCACCTATTTCTACGGCATATACCATAGTGGCCGTTTTACAGAAGAAACCTGGTTGACCTTTTTACCCCAGGTCAGGGAAGGAATAACCGAAGTGATGTGTCATCCCGGTTATGAAGATGAAGAACTCTATCAACAGGTTGTAGATCCAACTTACCGGCGAAAAGATGAATTAAAAAGCTTGACAAGTCCAAAGATTAAAGAAATGATTTTGCGGTTTGGCATAGAGTTGACCAATTACCCAAAACTGGGTACCTTGAGTGCCTGGCAAGGTTGAAGCCTTCGTGGAAGATCCTGAGCTGATCAACTCGCACGT
>JAUQPW010000020.1 GCA_030550175.1 bacterium | reverse complement strand
GGGGGGGGGGGGGGGCGGGGGCGGGCGTGGGTGCGGGGGGGGGGGGGCGCGCGCCCCGCCCCCCGCCCCCGCGCCGCCCCCCGCGGCCCCGCCCCCCCCCCCACCCCCCCAACCCCCCCCACCTCCATACTTTCTTTCTTCCAATGCTTCCAGAACATATGCTGAATCCGGTCGGTTGTGTCGAACACACATACACACAGGCCTTTTCGAATTTTCTCTAATTCGTGAAAGAGCATTTTCTCCCGCTCTTCATGGATCAGGTAAGCCTGTTCCAGAAAAGCTTTTTCATCCAGTGCCCCTTCGTTTAAGGCCCAGGTATCCTCGGCGAGTCCTAAGGTCGTATAACTTCCGATTACTTTAGCCAGATAGATGGAGTAAATAAAGGGATACGATATGGGAAGGGCCGGGTTTTCGGGATCGATGTTGATCGGGGAGAGATAAAGTCCAAATTCCGGGGAGATACTTTTAAGGTAAAACCGACAGATCCCGTAAACTTTCATTCCCAGGCCTAATTTAAAAGTGAGGCGAACCCACTGAGAGTATTGTCCTTTCTTGAGTCGAAGCTTCTGACCTGAAACTTCCAGTTCAACCTCTTCCGAATCTTTATAGATGGTAATGAGAAGAGGCAGTTTGATTTCGGTGCGTTTCTTGAGAATTGGATTTTCAGGTCCTTCAATAAAGGTTCGGATTTTGTTTCCTACTATTTCTACTTTAAAAAATCTTCCCTCGGTATGTCCTTCAAGTTCATCCTGGCTGGTTGTATAGTAGGAAAATGTACCTTGCGAACCTCTTAGATCGGGTACTCCCATGGCCGATAACACACGGCCTGCAAACTTTTCCGGGGGGAAGGTAATGGGAACCCGCAGAATAGAACTGGAAATACCTTTTTCCCCGAGGATATTCCAGAAGGGTTTTCCTTTTCGCAGAAGTTTAATTTGAGGTCTTCCTAATGGAATTACATACTTTCCTATGGAGAGGGTTCTGGAAGGTCCTCCGATATGAGCTGAAGAGAGATAGGGAAGATAGGTTTTACGATCACGGCTCAAGAAATCAAATATATTGTGTCTTCCCGGATTGACTCCTGTGATAAAGGAAGACCAGGCAACGGGGGATATGGAAGGGGTGGTCGTCTGAAGTCGGTGATAGCTTCCCATTTCTTTGAGTTTTGAAAAATTTTTCAGATATCCCTGTTCCATGAGCTCTTCCACCGTAAAGGGGTCCATACCATCCAATCCGATCACGATAACCCGATCGATATCACTTTTAACATAGCCCTTTTTCCTTTTTAATTTGATTAAAACAAGCCTTATAGGCAACAGGATAAGGGCCAGTAAAGCTAAAAGGAAGGTAGCCAGCAGAATAAAAAAGGAGCTAAAAAAGGCAAACCCTGCTCCCGGGCCAATATAGGCAAAGGCTATGGAAGGTAAACCCAGCAGAGCAACTGCAAACAGATAAAATGTGATCAGGCTTTTTTTCATAATTTTGTTTATGTTGGTTGAAAAGTAAGCTAGCATGTAACTCCAGGGGGTGTCAAGGTTGAATTTTTTTACCGCCGAATTGTAGGACCAGAAAAAGGATGATACCAAATAAGATTGCTTCAAAGGCGATGGTTTCCCAGTTGATAATAGACCATATTCCTAATTTAAAATCTACAGAAGGGAGTAAGGCCATAGGGGAGGTATATTTTTTAGTGATCCAGGGATAAAATATAGCAATCCCTTGTCCGCTCCGGTGCCCCAGTTCATCCCCGCAAAGAAAGTCCATAAAGCCATGGGAGAAGATAAGTATAAAATACCGGAAAATTTTTTGTAGTCTCTGTTCGATGGGAGAAAAAAAGCTCAAGATCACGGCCAGCAGGAGGGCAAAAAAGGGACTATGGGTAAAAGTCCTATGGATAGCATGCCGGTCCCCATAGATCCAGATACCTGCCAGCATATCTATGTCCGGTAAATTGGCCAGCGTCACGGCCGTCAGGATCTCCCATTTTTGTTCCCATACCTGCCCCCACCGTTTATAAGGATTCCACAAAAAGTAGAGACTCAGGCTTACCAGAGAATGACCTACCGGTGATGACATTAATGAAATAGGAACCAGAAGTTCGAATTCAAAATCCAAAATTTAAACTTCTGGTTTCTAATTTCTAACTTCCGGCCTCTGAAGCACTTTCTCATACACCTCATCGATCTTCTCGGTGATGGCATTTAAACTAAACAATTCATCGACAGTTTTGCGGGCATTTTCTCCCAAACGACGTCGGAGTTCGGGATCTTTTAAGAGTTTAACAATCCCCCAGCCGATTTCTTCGGCGCTATGGTCCTTTACTACAATGGCATCATACATGTTTTTCAAACCCTTAGAAGATCCAAGTGGACAAACGATGGCATTTCCGGCTGCCATATAATTGAGCATTTTGATGGGAACACCCGGGCAGTCCGGTCTGGAGACGACTGCAACATCCGCCGCAGCTAAAAAGTAAGGGATCTCTTCCAAAGGCCTTTCATCGGTGAAGAGGATATTTTCCAGAACTCCCAATTCGCCAGCCATAGTTCGGTACTTAACAAGTTGAGCCTCGTCGATATAGTTACCGACCATCAGAAGAAGGGCTTGCGGGAACTCAGAGACGACTACTTTCATAGCCTGAATAAGGTAATCGATCCGCTGAAATTCATTGAGAAGTCCCGTATAGATGATAACCGGTCTTCCTCCTAAATTATATTTACGCCGCATGAACCCTGGATCTTTATGTTGGAACATGGTCGGATCAATTCCCATCCGAATCAGGGTCATTTTCTTGGGATCAATCCCCTTCTCCAGGAGAAAATCGACCAATTCTTCTGCAATGGGAATCACATGATCTGCCATGCGAGGAACCGTGTAGTCCAAGGCTTTAGCAAGACCAACGGCCAGGAATTTAGGTCGGATGAAATTATAGCTGGGTAATTCATCAATCATGGAATTGAGTTGGGTATATACTAAAGGTCTACCTGTCCATTTCTTGCCTAAATATCCAATAATCCCTCCTTCGTAGTTATAGCCATGAATTACATCTACCCGGTACTTTTTAATAACTTGACAAAGCTTCCAGACCATTTGTAAATCAAATAAAGGTCTTTGTGCCGTAGGTCCTACGACAATCCGTTGGGAACCCCCAACCATACGGACTCGATGAAGGATCAATCCGGGGTGGAGGGGAATTTTATCTTGAAGGGGATAGGTAATGACGTGCACTTCATGACCTTTCTTGGCCTGAACCTGGATAATCTCTCGAATACTGGCCGGGGTTCCATGATTAACCGGAAACGGGCAAGGAGCTATGGCAGCTATGCAAAGAGGTCGTTTCATGTTGGAAAAGTAGGAGGATATGGGAGTGTGGGGAGATGAAGGTAGGGAAGTAGGGAAGTGGGGAAGTATGGGGGTAAGTAAGGGGTAGGGAAGTAGGGAGGTATATTCTCCTATACTTCCCTACTCCCCACTCCCATACCTTCTTACCTCCCCCCTCCCATACTCCCACATCCTCAGTAGCTTTCCTTAAAAGGCTTTTAATTGCTTACTAAACCACTCCGTTGTCTGTTTCAGACCATCGTCGATAGAAGTCTTGGGTACCCATCCCAGCTTATCACCTGCTTTTTTAATGGAGATGTAATAGGTCTCTACTTTTTCCTTCTTTGTCAGGTCAAAGGATACATCTAAATGAGGCACTAATTCTTGAAGACTATCCAGAATAGATCGTGTAGAAGTTTGGGTTTCACCACAGATGTTAAATATTTCGTTCTCCTGATCCAGGGCCAGTACTACGGCGTCCACCAAATCTTCCAGGTAAATAAATTGACGTGTGCGTTTTCCTTCTCCCCAGACTACAATACGTTCTCCTTTTAAACCCTGTTCGATGAAAGTTCGGATCACATTGGATCCGTTCCCACATCCATATACAGAGCCGAATCGCAGGATAATATATTTGATTCCGTACTTTTTCTGATAGTCTTTAATGAGCTGTTCACTGAACAGCTTGCTCCGGGAGAAAGGTCCCAGATTGGTGATATCAATGGCTGTGGTTTCATCTACAAAATCCCGGCCACAGTTTTCATAAATTAAAAATGTACTGGCAAAGAGAATCTTAGGGATTTTATGGGTACGGCAAACTTCTAAAATGTTAGCCGTTCCCATTTCGTTAATATAGACCGCATGGTAGGGATTGGAATTTGCATCATCAGCAACCAACCCGGCAAGATGGCAGACGATATCTACATCTTTGGGTATTGCCCGGCTGAGTTCCTCAAGTTTGGTAATATCTACCAGTTTTAACCTTTCTGCCGGATAGCCATTTCCGTTAAGGGGAGCTTGCTTATCTATTACCAGAACCTGATGGCCTATCGCCTGGAGTCTCCTGACCAGGGCTTGACCTATAAATCCAGCACCACCTGTAACTACAATATTTTTAGGAACTATTGGATTTTTTGAATTCATGCCAGGCACCTCCCAATGGAATCGACTACATATCTGGCCTCTTCATCTGTCAAGGCATAGTAAATCGGAGGACAGATATGCCTTTTAGCCAGATCTTCCGAAACAGGCAAACTTTCCGTTGCATAATCTTTAAAAACCGGTTGTAAATGGCAGGGAACTTCATAAACGTACCCCCCCATGGTCACGTTATAATCTGCCTTCATTTTTTTATGGAATAAATCTCGATCTACCCCCGGAGGAAGGAAAGCAATGTATTTGTAGAAATTATGTCGGACATTGGCAGGAACTTTCAAAGTACTAATCTGAGGGATTTCGCGGAATTTCTCATCATAAATTTTAGCAATTTCATTTCTTCGTTGAATGAAAGTATCCAGTTCACTTAACTGAGCAAGTCCCAGAAGGGCTTCCACTTCCGGCATCCGCCAATTATATCCAAACTCCCGATGGTAATTGGTGTTATTGACTTTGGCATGATTCCTCAGGAGCAAGGCCCGGTCATAAATATCTGGATCGTTGGTTGTGACCATTCCGCCTTCCCCCGTCGTCATAACCTTGGTTGAGAAAAAAGAGAATCCCGCCGCGATCCCTAAGGTTCCTGCTTTTTTACCATCCAAAGCACTTCCATGGGCATGGGCAGCATCTTCAACCAGGAGTAATCCTTTTTCCTTACAAAGGTCCATGAGTTCATAGGTATGGGGAGAGACAAGTCCTCCGATATGAACGGTAATAACGGCCTTGGTCTTAGGAGTTAAGCGCTTTCGCACATCTTCCGGATCTACAGTCATATCCGAGGTGCAATCTGCAAAAACCGGTCGACCTCCCGCACTTATTACTGTATAGGCTGTGGCAGCGAAGGTCATCGTAGGTACGATGACATCATAACCTTTCACATCGATGGCCCGAAGGATGATTTCTAAAGCTGAAGTTCCACTATTACAACTGACAGCAAATTTAGTTCCTATATAACTAGCAAAGCTTTTCTCAAAGTTCTCTCCATGCTTATACATGGATAGAAAAGACTTTCCTTCTAAAATCTCTCGAAAATGGGTCAGAATAAATTCAATACTTGAGGGTGAAAAATAAGCTTTCGTTGCAGCTATCTTCATGTGGTAGATCTCCTTAAAAATGTCGGTTTAGCTTACTCTCGTATCAGAAACAGCCAAAATCGAATTTGGGAAAAAAGGTTTTCTTAACCTGTGTATTAGACGACCTGACAATTAACCTGCTTTAAGAACTAGCAATATGTATACCATCCTGCGGTAAGATAATCCCTCACTTACTCAATGTATCCCATTCCCTTAAGTCTTTCGCTGATCTCAAGGGTTTCTTCATCCGAGTAGGTATCTACATCGGTTTTCTCCCATCCACCTCCTCCTACCTGATGGGTGCGAACAGGATTTTTCAGCTTGTAGGTATCCTGAAAAGCTTCCATCAGAACCTTTCCTTCTAAATCGTCCGGAATCGGTACACCCAACAGATAGAGTATGGTGGAAGGAAGGTCTATAATTCGAGCTCCCTGGAGAGGAAAATTACGCTTGATCATCGGCCCAACCATCATAAGAATTCCTTGATCTCGATGGCTTCCTGTACGACCTGAGAAAAACTTGGGTTCACTGAGGGAATCGGGTTTCAACCGCGTAATCGGGGCTCGATCTTTAGAGTAGTAACTGGATCTACTCTGGTAAGAATATCCCCGATCCAGACTCCACTTGATTAAGAGATCGGGAGCCCTATGAACATATTTACCGTGATAAACTTCTTCCCGTGGGTAAACCTCTTCCACTACAGGTTGCTGAGTTTCAGGATCCTTCCACGCCTTCAGGAGCCGGATCACCCGTTGACGGATCTTTTCGTATTCCTCTCCCGGTTCGACGATCCCTTCCGGTTCTCTCCCTTTCAAATTGATCCAAATCGTTGGGTAGTAGGGTGTTTCTTCAGAATAAGCCAAAGTATTCTTCCAATCTATGGCAGAGAAGCGTAGCCAGGACTCCATTTTATTAACGATCTGAGTTCTTCGGCGAAAAAGCTCTTTCTTAATGCGCGGGGGGATAGTTTTAAGGCCCCAATGCTTGGCCCAATTTAAGACTTTAGAAAATACACTTTGGAAAGAGGTTTTCTCACTGGAAGCGCGAAACTTGAGAAGTCCTACGCTTTCCAACCATCGATTCAGGTAAATGACTTTGTCTCCGGCCCCACCGAATCCGTGATCCGACATGAGAATAACTACGGTGTCCTCGGATATCATGCCGGTCAGTTCTCCAATAATACGATCCAGGGTCTGATAGACGGTGAGAACGGCTTTGGCGCACTCAGGTGATTCATGGGGGTCGTGGAGAGGTGAGTTCGGATCGTGATACTTCCAGTAGTGATGGCCGATCAAATCCGATTCTCCAAACAAAATCATGAAGCAATCCCAGGGTTCTCGCTGCAAAAGGTATTTCGCAGTTGCCGCTTTCCGTTCGATAGTCTTCAAAATGATAGGGAGTGCTTCTGCCGGGCGGCCTTCATTCATATATTTCATGATATCTGCCGAAATGATATAACCCCCGATACTTCGTTTCAGCTCTTCGTAGAGTTCCGGGGGATACATGGAAGTGGGATCGGCTTCTGAAGCCACTCCCGGAGCATCAAAGCCACAAATCAGGACTCCGTTAATTTCTTCAGGTGGATAAGTAACCGGTACTGCCACCACGCCAACACGCTTACCTGCTTCGCTGAGGATCTTCCAGATGGTTTTGCTCTGCCGACGTTTGGCATTGACAAATTCTATTTCGTAACTCCCCGGTTTACGCTCGGTAAAATCAAAAATACCATGATTCCCAGGGTTTTTGCCGGTCATAAAGGTCGTCCATGCCGGAAAAGTCATGGGAGGAAAGGTCGATTGTAATTCCCCATAGGAGCCACTCTCCATAATTCTGGCTAAATTGGGCAATTTGCCTTCAGCCGCCCAAGGCCGGATTAAGTCGAAGGTTCCTCCATCGAGACCGATAATGAGTATCTTGTTCATGAAAAGAACGCCTCCTGGTTCATCACAGAATAAAGTGGTTCAAAAATTACACAGTTTGGGGAAAGAAGGTATCTGGTATTCTTACACCTTTTAGCCTGCTTTTTCGTGGAAATAAATGCATTTCGCAGACCGCATCTATTCTAATTATTTATGCAAGATATAAACCGTTTTCTTCTACTTCGAAAAGTTAATGGAATCCCTGCTTTTCTCCCTTATAACCCTGCTGGATCTGCCTCAATTCTTCTTTGTAAACCTCTTCCATGAGTCTTCTCGCCTTTCCCAGGTTATAAACCCCGGCTAAGCCTACCTTTTGTGCATTTAGTGCAGCCGCAGAGTGGGCAAACAAATTGGCCCGGAGAACGTCTTGCTCCTTTACATAATAGGCCAGAAAAGCCGAAATGAAGACATCTCCGCAGCCGGTGGGATCCACTACCTTTTCCAGAGGGACCCCTGGGGAGGCGTAAGAATAGATGGTATCATCGGCATCTCGATAGACAAGCTGAGACCCTTTAGATCCAAGAGTAATCAATACCACCGAAACTCCCTGTTGAATCAACTTTAATGCAGTTTGCAGATGGGGTTCTTCTAAAAGACTTGCCTCATCGGATAAGGTTCTGATTTCATTCTCATTCAGTTTAACAAAATCTACCTGGCCTAACCACTTTCGCCAATCCGGAATGGGCCTGAAATACTTGGTTCCATCCTCCTTTAAACCGGTACTGAGCCACTGAACATCCACACAGAGTAACCCGGTTCTATGAGTTTTGAGGTAATTCAGAGCTTCCAGCGAAATATCCGATCCGGAGATAAAATTCACGAGTATTACTTCTGCAGACAGGACACCTTGGACCTCTGATAAAGAAAGGGGAGAAACCCGACAGATGAGTTTTTCTGTCCGGGTATCTATGGAAGTGTAGGTAATTACATTTTCGTTAGTTCCCCCCGGGTCCCTTTGGATATGATCCGGCCGAATCTGGGGAAAAGGTTTACACAATGAGAGGATATCTTCATAATGATCCGCCCCTATTTTGCATACCGGCAAGATGGTATCGCCTGCAGGAAGGAGATTAGCCAGGGACAGAACATTATAGAGAATTCCCCCAAAGCTTTGCTGGATCTTTCCATCGGGCAAAATGAGGGTATCTAGATTGATAGTTCCAATAACAGCAATATTCAAGACGTAACGCGAAACCGGGTTTCATGGGGACCAGGGGATGACCCGTTCTTTAGGTGACATGAAACGGAATTTCGCGGAAATGAGGGCATGACTCTTCTACCCTATCTTTCCGACTTTTCGTATAACTCGATGAGTACCCCTCCGGTACTTTTAGGGTGTACAAAAGCAGCCCTGGTGGTTGAATTGACCTGCCTGGGGGTTTTATCAATGAGCTCAACACCCTGGGCTGCTATGGCATCTAACGCCTTTTGAATGTCATCCACTAAGAAGCAAATATGATGGATACCCTCTCCTCGCTTTTCAAGAAACTTTTGGACCCCTTTATTTTCTGGAGTAGGCTCAATAAGTTCTAGATGACTCTCACCTACGGGAAAAAAAGCTGTCCGAACCTGATAGGTATCCACTTGGTGAACCCCTTCCAGCTTGAGACCGAGGACCCTGGTATAAAATTCAACAGTCTTATCCAGATTTTTAACGGCGATTCCGATATGATCTATTTTCTTGAACATACTTGCTCTGTGTATAGAGTCTTGAAGTAAGGGTCTATGGCTTATCTGCCCCTACCTCAGGATTCGGTACGGGTTATCTTCTTTTTGAAATTAAACATAGGGGATACCCTCCGAAAGGTCAAGTACTTTTTCTTTGGAACAGGATAAATCACTTTTCCCTCTGAAACGTGGTTGACACGTTCTATAAAAAACTACATAATAAAAAAGGATTTAATTCACATATACCTCGCACTGCCTGCTATCTACTATTTACGATAGAATTATGAAATGGATTGAAATAAGTATCACGACTTCCCAGGAAGCTCAGGAGTTGATTTCCAATTTTTTAATGGATCTGGGTTCCCCCGGGGTGATTTTGGAAGATCATTCTCCCCTGCCTTCCTTTTCGGAATCAGAGATAGACCCTAAGAGGGAAGTCAAAGACTGCACCATCAAAGGTTATTTTCCTTTGGAAGTCGATTTTACGGAGGTAGCCGATCAGATTGGTAAATATCTGGCCCTGCTGGAGAGTAATCAGATTTCTGTAGGGGCTAAAACTTTGCAAACTCGGATTCTTCAGGAAGAGGATTGGGAATCTAACTGGAAGAAATATTTCAAACCCTTTCCGGTTGGAAAGCGATTGGTGATCAAGCCGTCCTGGGAATCCTGTGAGACAAAACCCGATCAAGTTGTAATCGATATAGATCCAGGAATGGCTTTCGGCACGGGAAAACATGAAACCACCCGGTTATGTTTGGAATTATTGGAGGAAAATATATCTCCGGGTATTCGGGTACTGGATGTAGGGACGGGTTCGGGTATTTTGGCCATAGCAGCTGCCAAACTGGGCGCCTCTCAAGTTTTAGGAATAGAAATAGATCCCGTTGCCATCCAGTATGCCCGGGAAAATTTAATCAAAAACGCTGTTCAATCTAAAATAACTTTATATTTAGGGTCTTTAGAGAGTCTCGGTCATGTAGACGAACCTTTTGATCTAGTTCTCATGAATATAAGGCCTCAGGAGATTCTTTCCCTGGTAGAGCCTCTAAAGAAGTATTTAAAACCCACAAGCTTTCTTATTTTATCCGGGATATTACAAACCGAAGAACGAGAATTTACAGAAGCTTTAAAAGAAAAATCGTTGATTATAAAAGAACAAAAACTTAAAGGAGAGTGGATTGCTCTGGTTTGTATGCAAACATTCGCCTGTTAGCAATACACAAACTGAGAGTAGCTGGCACCTATTTAATACCAGTCATGTTGCATAATCGGTTTTATGTAAATCCAAATTGGATCAAAGGGACTTTGGTAAAAATACGAGGTACAGATGTATGGCATATTACTAAGGTGTTAAGGTTTGGAGAAGGGGATCGGATTTACGTTTTTGATGGAACCGGAAAAGAATACTATGTGCTCATAACAGAAAAAACTCCCAGAGAAGTAACGGGAGTTATTCTCGAAAAAGAATATAAAAATGTAGAATCCCCTTTAAAAATTACCCTGGTTCAGGCCTTACCTAAGGCCGGTAAAATGGATTTGGTCGTGCAGAAGGCAACCGAACTGGGAGTCCATCGAATCATTCCCCTTAAAACAGAGAGAGTTGAAACTAAAATGGATATACGAAGCTTTGAATACAGACGGGAACGCTGGCAGCGGATTTCGGTAGAAGCGGCCAAACAATCCGGCCGGGTTATGATTCCGGAGATTGAACCGCTCATCTCATTCGAATCGTTCCTGGCCAGGGATTTTGAAGGACTTAAGTTACTTTTTTGGGAGGAAGAAAAAGAAGTCAGATTCCGACAAGTTTTGGAACAACAGAACGAAGTCCATGAAGTAATAGTCGTTATAGGACCCGAAGGAGGATTTTCTTCAGAAGAAGTAAAAAAGGCCAAGGAGAAAGGATTCTCCATTGTTTCGTTAGGACCGAGGATTCTAAGGACCGAAAGCGTTTCGATCGTTGTATTGGGAATCCTTCAATATGAATGGGGAGACTTTTAAGGGATACGGGGGGTTCCAGGACTGGGAGACAGGGAGACACAGCGACACGGGGGGCTTTGTCTCCGTGTCTCAAAATCCCGCTTCTTCCGGTCTCAAAATCCTCGGGTCCTTACAGCCGGGATTGTCCTTTTAAATCCTTTACATCTATGAAGGCGAATTTGGGATCTGCCGCTCGAATGTAAACTTCAGGTAATCCCAGTTCTTTGCGGACCAGATTGGTTCCTTGAACCAGTGCGACACACTTATAAAAGGCGATCCTTCGCGATAGACCTTCTCGACCGAACCCGCAGTCGGTACTGATGATTAATCGTTCCGGGGGGATATACTCCAGAGCTTTTCGAATCAGGTTGGCCACTACTTCTGGAGGTTCCACAACGGTATTGGTGTGACTGACCACACCGATAACGATTTTTTTATCGGTTTTATATTTACCGAAGAGAGGGAGGTCTTTTCCGCCTGTACTGGCACATTCAAAGGTAATAGCATCGACATTCAACTGAAGAAGGTGGGGAAGTGCCCGTTCATAACTGGGCCTTTCCCAAAAGACGGCCTGCTGATTGGGATTTCCCCAGCAGGTATGGGCCCAGATCTCGGCATCTACTCCCTCGACCTGCCTGTTAAAGGCTTCTGTAAAAAATTCCAGGTCTTTCTCTGTAATTCCCGGATCCTGGGCGGCCATGTGATGAGGGGGTTCTTCGACCTGAATCAAAGGACAGCCCGCTGCGGCTAATTCTTTTAATTCCTGGTTCATAATTTCTGAAAGTTCTAGGATAAGCTCTTTCACGGAGGAGTAATATTGATTCCAAAGCATCGAAGGAAGGATTTGCGCGCTAATAGTTCCGAATTTTACCGGCTTACTGGTCAAGCGCTGGGCTACTTTCCAAAGAGCCGCATATTGTAGAGGCCCTCGGGTTACTTTATCTACAACGGCGGGGGGTTGGTAGGCTTCTTGAACCTCCCATAAAATATGACCTGGACGATGTTTGAACGTCGTAGCCCAAACTGGTGAAGCATCGTAATGACCCTGGATTCCCCCTAAGCGTTCAAGAACATAGAAAAACCAGGATTTACCTCCAACGGCCAGATCAAACCGCGAATCTCCGTCGGTTACAATATCCAATCCGGCCCGCTCTTGCTCGTTAATAATACAGGTTACGGCATCGATGTATTGTTCACGAAATATAGAATCTCCCAGGGCTACCTTAAAGGGACGCCCATTCAAACTTTTTGTGAACCAATAGGGTCGAGGATAAGATCCGGTCATGGTAGTAGGTAAGATCATGTCCTTGGTTACTTTTAGCACGGTAAGCTCCTTCTGTAATGAAAGTATGGGGGTATGGGGGGAAGTATGGAGGTATAGAAGTATAGAGGTATGGAAGTATAGAAGTATGGAAGTATGGAGGTATATTCTCCTATACTTCCCTACCCCCTCACTCCCATATATCCATACTTCCCTACTCCCACACTCCTTCTATCTTACAGCATATTTCTCGACGGCCTTCCGATCTAAAGTCAATCCCAATCCGGGTTCTTCCGGCAGGATCAAATAACCCTCCTCAACTTTAAAGGGATTAACCATCAATTCATCAAACCACGGCATATACTCACAGATAGTAACATTGGGGGAGGCTGCCGCAGCGTGTGCAGTAAATTCAGTATAGATATGGGGAGAAACAGGTACATGGAAAGAATCAGCCAAAATAGCTGCTTTTCTCCATTCGGTGATTCCTCCCATCCGGGCCAGATCTGGCATAAGAATATCGGCAGCTCGATGCTGTAACATCTGCAAGATTCCATCCCGTGTATAAACTGTTTCCCCACTGGCCAAAGGCGTATCCACTGCTTCGGCAATCCTGGCACTTCCCTCTAAATCATTAGCCGGGACCGGCTCCTCATACCAATAAAGATTGTAATCGGCCAGCCGTTTCCCCATTTCAATGGCATAATGAACCGTGAAACCTTGATTGGCATCCACGGAAAGAAGGATGTGGTCTCCGATAATCTTCCGAACGGCTTCGACTCGGTCCAGATCCTCTTTCATGGTTGGTTTCCCAATGCGCATCTTGAAGGCTTTAAATCCTTGACCTACGAATTCTTTGGCTTCTGCAATCAGATCCTCCTTGGAGTAAGATAACCACTGACCCCCACTATGATAGACCAATAGTTTATTTTGATACCCTCCAAATATCTTGTACAAAGGCATTTCTGCTAATTTTCCTACGATGTCCCAGAGGGCTGTGTCAATAGCACACAGGGCCATTACCGGTAAGCCACTCCATCCTACAAAATTAATCCGCTTCCACATTTTCTCCCAAATTTTTTCCACAAATTCAACTTCCTCTCCTACTACGACCTGAACCAGGTCCTCAACCATAGCCTTCAAAGCCCTCGTCTGATTATGGCTAAAGGTAAATACCAAACCGAATCCTTCTATACCACTCTCAGTAACGGCTTCTACCAGGACCGTTTCAACTTTATCGACCCGATGAATAGAGGTAGCTAATTCCCGTTTGAGGGGAAGAGATAATAGGGTAGTTTTAACCTGTTTTATTTTCATCCCACAATTCTCCCTTTTATGGATTCCTATTGGGACAGTTTTAGAATCAGGTATTCAATACCTTCATTCCGAATATCCCTTTCTTGTCCTACTTAAGGGCAAAAGGATACAAGAAAATTCAATTTAGAGCAAGAAAAAAATAAGCTCTCTTTACAGAAATTTAAATTTTTGAGAAGGGAATAGATATGATCCAGGCATGTAAATATCTGCGATTTACGATTATAATAACTTTGGACTTTCCAATTCTACAGGGCTTTCTAGGTAATTTACTAAATCCGAATCTCACCCCCACAACTATTCCAGGTTAATCTGCTTTGTGGGAAACTATAATTCAGTAATTTAACCGGGAAGAACTCGAATTTTGGGGAGGAAGATTTAACAAGGCTTAATCAATGAAATTTGGAGATGATAAGCAGATTTGGTAAAAAGCTGAGGGGCTTTCTTATTCATTCTCCTGAATCCCTATATCCCCGGCTTTAAGGGCCCCGGTGCCATAGGCTATTCGCTTTCCGGCTCCATCCACCACTAGAAAACTGATTATATCAGATTCTTCCCTATTGTCTACAAGCATCAGCCAGAACCGACAACCGGGAATTTCCTCCTGATCCACCGTGCAGGTTCCGGTAAGAAAGATAGTCGGTGTTACGGCTTTTCCCAGTGAAGTCAACTGATCAAAGCGATCAACGGCGATTCTATGCTGGACTTGGGTATCCTTCAGTGTATAAGCATCTATTTCCAGGTGATAAGGAAAATTCTGTATTTGGCCTTGATGGCACTTTACTTCTACGGTGACGGTAAATTCCCCCGAATGGTTTTCATCTTTTCTACTTGCAATACTCCCTATGGCTTTTCCCTGCACCGCTTGATTTTTACAGGGTTGTATCTGAGGAATAGGTAAGGATTGAGCAGAGATAGAACGGTATGTGCTTAAAAGGATTATAAGGGTGAGAACGACCACGCCCATTCTTCCCTCCCCGTGAACGGGGAGAAGGATTATTTTCGCCATGATCTGGTACTCCTTTCAGGTATAGGGTCATAGAAAAATTTCTTCAGCTGGATCGCGCTGTAAAAATCTTAAAATTTCTCCCATGGAACCCTATGCAAACATTTTTTATTATTTCTATTTTTTTGATCATTACTATCCTGTCCCCTATGGAACTGTCAACTCTTTTTTGCATATAAGGAGAATAGGGGGTGGCAAGTAGCGAGTGGCGCGTAGTTATATCTCCCTCCCCCATTCGCCATATTTCGTCTTTTATTTATTGACTTTTTACTTAAAAAAGTTAGAATCTCCCTGATCTCATTTATTAAGCCTGGAGTAGTCCGGTATTAGACCTTAGAAAGGTAAATATTGTTTCATTCAAGGATCAGGAGGTGTTTTATGACCGTTGGAAACAATACCCGGGGAATTACTCCCCCAACCCTTGAGGAGCTGAGTGCTATTGCCAAAGAATATCATATGAATCTCAGTCAAGAGGACTTAAAGGTTTTTCAAACACTTATCGAAGGGTCCCTTGCTTCATATAGAAGGATTGCCGAGATGACCGAGCCGAAGCTTCCGGTTAAGTACGATCGTAATCCGGGATATAGGCCCTCACCGCAGGAAAATCCCTTAAATGCCTGGTACTGGCGATGTTCGATTAAGGGAGCCGATACAGGGAAGTTGGTTGGTAAGAAGATTGCCATCAAAGACAACGTCTGTGTAGCCGGTATCCCCATGATGAATGGATCTGCAATCTTAGAAGGTTATGTTCCTGATGTGGATGCCACCATTGTAACTCGCATACTCGATGCCGGGGGTGAGATTATTGGGAAGGCCGTTTGTGAGGATCTATGCTTTTCGGGGGGTTCGCATACTTCGGCTACCGGTCCTGTCCGTAATCCCCATAATCCCACGTACTCCGCCGGTGGCTCCTCTAGTGGGAGTGCGGCTTTGGTTGCCCATGGAGATTGTGATATGGCGATAGGGGGGGACCAGGGAGGTTCCATTCGTATACCCAGTTGTTGGTGTGGGACCTACGGTTTGAAGCCAACATATGGGCTGGTTCCTTATACCGGTATTTTTCCCATCGAGCAGACCCTGGATCATACGGGTCCCATTGCCATGACCGTGGAAAATGTAGCCCTTTTATTGGAAGTTATTGCAGGAGAAGATCCTCTGGATCCACGTCAGAGAGGGAAAATCGAGACCAAGCCCTATACTCAGGCCTTGACCGGCAATGTCAAAGATCTCAGGATCGGGATTGTTCAGGAAGGCTTTAGATGGCCTGGTGCTTCGGAAGAAGACGTGGATCGGGCGGTGAAGGAAGCGGCTTTTTCGTTGAGTAAGCTTGGAGCCCATGTTGAAGAAATCTCCATTCCTTTGCATCGAGATGGCATCCATATCTGGAACCCCATTGCCATCGAAGGAGCAACACTCCAGATGGTTCGTACGGATGGTATGGGACTCAATTGGAAAGGCTACTATACAACTTCTCTGGTGGATTACTATGGAAGGGGTCGGCGGGCATTGGCCGATCAATTTTCCGATACCACCAAGATGGTGATCTTAATGGGACAGTATATGGCCAACAAATATTTTGGTCGTTATTATGGTAAGGCCCAAAACCTGGGTAGAGTGTTAAGGGCCGCCTATGACGATGCCTTAAAAAAGGTTGATTTGTTGGTTATGCCAACCCTTCCCATGAAGGCCATGCCTCTCATCGAGAATCCAACCACCGAGGAGTATTTTAAAACCGCCCTGGGAATGATCCAGAATACCTGCCCCTTTGATGTTACCGGCCATCCTGCGATGAATGTACCCTGTGCTAAATCCAATGGACTTCCTATAGGTATGATGCTTATCGGGCGTCATTTTGAAGACGATGTGGTTCTTCGAGCTGCCCATGCATTCCAACAAACAGGAATGTATAAACCATAGCGATATTTAATACCAGGGGTCACAAACCCTAAATTCGGTGGCCCGGATCATGGGAGAGTAGGGGCACGTTACAACGTGCCCCTTTGCTTTTTCTTACTTCCTCGCTTTTATTCCTTGACAATCCCTATTTCCACGATACGGTATGGTTTAAGTAAAACTCTTCAGCCGGTTTGGATTTTGTTTAACTAAACAAGCTTTAAGGGGATTATATCATCAAATGCTTTGAACACGTTAATCGGGAAAAAGACCAACTCAAAGGTTTCAAGGTGGTCTGGGAACCCTCCTTATTACGCCACTTCACGGTCAAATTAGCTCCATTGGCTTAAAGTTTATACAGCATCCAATATACTATAACTCCGGTTACCGAAACATAGAGCCAAATAGGAAGTGTCCACCTGGCAATCTTCCTATGCTTAATAAACTGCTCTTTCCATGCTCGATAAAGGGTTATCAAAGCCAGAGGAACAATCCCGGCAGCCAGTGTGGTGTGGGAAATAAGAATTGTAAAATAGACAGGTCGAATCCAACCCTGTCCGGTAAAACGTACCGAACCCACGTGATAATGATAGGTCAGGTAAGAAATAAGGAACAAAATCGATGTCATAAAGGCCATTAACATGCAGGTCTTATGAGCGGTAACATTTTTTTGTTTGATAAAAAAAAATCCGGCTATCAAAAAGAGGGCACTGATTCCATTTAGAATGGCATTAATGGTTGGTAAGTCGGAGATCAAAATCACGATTATTAAAAATAATCTGAGAGTTATACCTTTTCTAACTGATAAGGAACCAAAGCTATCCTTACGGGAAACCCTTCATGACCGGACTCAGGCTAAACTTAGCGACGAAGCCATCTCCTTGCTTCAACAGATTACTTTGTCCCTACCTTATCGGTCATGACGGCTCACTGTCTCCTTTTCAAATTGAAAAGGTCTCGGAGAACAGATCTACTTTATTACCGGCCAGGAAGGGCGATCGGAGAGATCGCCCTTATAGCCTTTCAGGATTACTTATGTTCAGCAGGTACTGCTTGCGGTGCTGCGGCTCGTGTTCTATGATGAACAGCAGTCAGGTCTGGAAGAAGAGAGAATACCAGCAAGGAACAGATAATTAGGGGCGTGAGCGCAATGATTCCCAGGGTGCGTTTTTCAAACTTAAGGTGCATATAGTATAAGGCAACCAGCGAGGCTTTGCTCAGGGCTAGCAGGATAAGGAGGGCGCCTATGACTAATTTGCTAATGGGTAAATAAATTACAACAAGTTCGGCGATGGTCAGGACTCCCAGCCAATAAAACACAGCCATGTAGTTAGGTTCTTTATGGACATTTTCCATCTTTTTTCTCCCCTTTCCTTAGATCAGATAAACAAACGTAAATACCAAAATCCAGACAAGATCTACAAAGTGCCAGTACAAAGCAGCTATTTCGACAATATTGGGGAAATTCTTTTGTGAGAATTTCCCGGCAATGAGTCCTAAGAGTAAGACCACGGAAAGATACAGAACTCCTCCTGTAACGTGAGCGCCATGGAATCCTGTGATGGCGAAGAAAGTGGTACCAAAAAGCCAGGCTCCATAAGGATTACTGGTAAAAGTTACATGTTTTCCATAGATCAAATGGGTCCATTCATACGCCTGCATTCCCAGGAAAAGGGTTCCACCTGCTATGGTCATCAAGATAAATTTTGTAAATGCTTTTCGGTCACCCCTTTTGCTTGCGGATAGGGCTTTTACCATGGTTACGCTACTACAGATCAGCAGGAAGGTCATGAGGGCTGTTAACTGAATCCCCAGTACCTGAGAGGGAACAGGCCAATCTGCACTTCCCGCCCGTATAGCCCCATAACCGGCCAGTAGGGTTCCAAAAGACATTGCATCTCCAGCAAGGAATATCCACATCCCCAGTTTACCCCAACTTTCAGGTGTAAGAGGTGATTCTGCTGGTTCGACACCTACATGCGCATGTGTAAGAGTAGCTTCGTTCAATTTCTATTCTCCTTTTCTGTCCAGGCCGGGCGTTACACGGACGTTCTTATCTAGTCGGGTCCGTACACGCCGACGTCTGGAGTAAAGCAATATCCCTGCAATAGTTCCCGCAACCGTGAAGGGCATTGTTATCATGAATCCAAGACTCCACCGAAGGCCCTGGCTTATAGGATCATCAGATGCATCCATACAGACTGCACAGGCCTGGGCAATCCCGGGAGCGAGCATCGTCATTGCAACTCCTAAAACAGGTAATACCAATCGGTTTATTAAAGAGTAAAGCATTTTTATCTGAATAAAACGCAAAACGTAAAACGTAAAGTACTTTTGGTTTATATTTTACCTCTTGCGTTTTTATGGATTACGTTTCACGTTTTGTGTTCTTAATCAGCTTAAATACACCAGTGTGTAGAGAACCGGCCAGAGGGCAACTACAAAATACCAATACATTCCACAGATCTTCACACCGATGTAATGCCTGGTCATAAAATAAAGGCGATCCGGGGAGTTGGTTCTCCTTCTTACTCTGAAGAGCAAGATCAACAACCAAATTACAGCTCCCAGTACGTGGGTACCATGGGTACCGATCAATACATAAAAAGTAGATCCATATACGCCCGATGAAGGCGTAAGACCAAATCGGATGAGTCGGACCCACTCATATCCTTGAATGACTAAAAAGGTCAATCCAAGGCAAGCCGTGATCAAAAGTTTATTGGCCAATTGTTGATAATTTCTGCTTTGAATAGCCCGAAGGGCCTGGTGCATGGTATAGCCACTCAAAAGTAAAATGGCCGTGTTAATTCCAGTTACAAAAACAGGTAATCGAGGTTGAAAAGGTGGCGGCCAGACCGCACTTCCGAAGCGGAAGAGAAGAAAAGCTCCGATGAGTCCGGCAAACAACATGACCTCAGCCCCTATAAATAGCACCATACCCACATAGGCATTGTTCATCTGAGAATCCATGA
Organism: bacterium; assembly: GCA_030550175.1. Classification (GTDB taxonomy): domain Bacteria; phylum Moduliflexota; class Moduliflexia; order Moduliflexales; family JAUQPW01; genus JAUQPW01. The sequence continues at coordinate 37,870 of JAUQPW010000020.1, read as the reverse complement.
AATCTCCGTCATCGTCATCGTCCGGACCAAAAGGAGGTTCGGGGATAGGCGGAGGTGGGCCCTCTCCGATACTTTCGACCTCAATGGAGTCTATTACAGAGTCTAAAGTTTCTTTGGGCATTTTCTAACAGCTTTTAAAAGGACCTCTTTTGAGACGCGGGGACACGGAGACACGGAGATATTTCCCCGCATCCCCAAGTCTCCGTGTCCCCGCGTCCCTATGTCCCCGCGTCTCAAAAGAGGTCCTTTCGATAACTTACAAAAATGTAAAAACATGGTAACCGACTTTACTTCACAATAGCAACAGCGATGGCGATGATAACAAGTAGAACTATAATCGCCATCAATATAGCGGCTACTCGACGATTTTTATCTGCTGTTCTTTGTTCCTCGTTTGTTAAAACCATTTTTTATCCAGGGCCAGGATTCCGAGTTGTAACGGGAGATAGACAACAGACGCAAGCAACAGGCGCCGTGCGGCCTCTAATGAGCGAGAAACCGCAAGATCCAGGCCATAGCCCAGGAATAGAATTCCCAGCACAAGGGCCGAGAAAAAATAAAGTGATCCAGCAAGTCCAATGAGAGTCGGCAAAAGACTTATTGTTAGCAGGGCCAGGCAATGGTTTATAATCTGATATCCTGTGCTCTTGCCATCCGGATTAATCACAGGGAGTAGTTTCATCCCCGCTCGGGTATAATCTTCACGATACAGCCAGGCAATCGCCAGGGAGTGTGGAATCTGCCATAGAAACAGAATAGCAAATAGGATCCAGGCTCCTACACCCAACTCACCTCGGGCGGCCGTCCATCCTACCACAGGTGGTAAGGCACCGGGAACTGCCCCTACGATACTACAAAGTGAGGTTTTCTTTTTCAAGGGAGTATAAAGAAAAAGATAGCTGAACACGATAATCGCAGTAATCAGCGCACTTAACAGGTTTGTGAAAAGAGCCAGGTAAAAAAGCCCACCCAGCGTGATAGCTACTCCGAAAGCTAAGGCCTCAACCGGTTGAATTCGGCCATCTGGTAGTGGTCTAAGGCGTGTACGCTTCATACAGGCATCGGCCTCACGTTCCATATACTGATTCAGGGCAAGGGTACCTCCGGCTGCAAGGGTAGTTCCCATCAGCGTATAAAGTAAAGCGATTCCATCCACGCTCTCTTTAGATCCTATATAGAAACCTACGCAAGTAGTTATCAAAATCATTAAGACCACCCGAGGTTTCGTAAGTTCCAGGAAATCTACCATTCGTTTCCACCTACGGATCAGCTCCGCATCCCTCATTTCCGTTTGTAGCATCAGGCCAATACCTCCCCAGAAGTAAGTCCCCGATCCGCTCCAGGTTTTAGCTCCTTGGATACCTGATAAGATCGAAGTGTTAAAATCAGGCTGGTTGCTAGAATGGCCGCACCTACCGTCACATGCAGGGTTGTAGGAAACACCGCCTTAAGTGTCCAGATTGTAAAAGCTCCCAGCGTAATTTGTAAAATCAAAAGCCCTATCAACAGTAATCCTGGACGAAGTAAGGAAGATTCCTGGCGATGCTGCCGAATAATATGGATTACGGTCCAGCTAATACAGAGCGTAACCAGCAGAGCCCCCAACCGATGTAGATAGTGGATCAGAACCGCCGAAGACTCCAAAGGAGGTACGAGCCGACCAAAGGCCAGCGGAAAATCCGGAATCGCAAGGCCGGCACCCATATGGCGCATAATAGCACCTAAAATGAGTTGGACATAAATAACGGCTGTTGTCAAAGCACCTAATCGGGTTAGGGAGAGTGTGGGGGTGTGGGAGTGTGGGGGTGTGGGCCAGTCTTCACTTCCACACTCCCGTACCACACTCCCATCCGTTCTTTCTCCGGTACTCCCATACTTCCCTACTTTTTTACTTTCCTTTTCCCAATTTGGATTTGTAAAAACAGCCAGTGCTATCGTTAAACAGAAAAAAGCCTGTGCGAGACAGGCATGGGCCACAGAGACCGAAGTAGGTAGCTTGAGGAGAACGGTAATACCGCCTAGAAGCCCTTGCAGGATAATGGCCAGCAGAGCGATAAGTCCAAGTCGTCGAACCCATCTTCTGGGTTCTTGCCAGTAAATCCAGATGGCTAATAGTGTCATAAGAAATCCAACCAGGGTAGCTGCCATACGATGACCGTGTTCAAATAACACGCCGCCTTCCATGGGAGGAAAGAACTGTCCAAAGGAGAGAGGCCAGTCTGGAACTGCCAGACCCGAACCTGTGCTCGTAACCAGGCCTCCTACAAAGATCAATATAAAAGTGGCTCCCGCCGTTAAAACCGCAAATCGATGAAGCCAGATGTTATTCACGTTTTATACTTGCCTAATCAAGAAGTAGTAAAGGTTTTAGTTGTTTGTTTCCAACAACTAAAACCCTTGCTACCGCCCTTAAAATCAGATTCATGGGAGTTAGTGGTTTGTACCAACAACCTGGGTGATTTTTATGGAGAGTAGACGGTGACCGAGGTCGTTGGTACAGAATTTTAATGTGCCCCTTTGGCTGTGGTTGTTTCCAATCGCCTATCTTGGGGCAGCCAGTCTTCGGCCACTTCAGGGGAGCTATACTCATAGGGACCCCTATAGACTGTAGGAATTTTGTCGAAATTACCATGGGGAGGGGGTGAAGGGGTTATCCACTCTAAAGTATTGGCATGCCAGGGATTTCGATCCGCCCGTTTTCCAGCGAACAAACTCCAGACGAAATTAAACAGGAAAATAAGCTGAGCGACTCCCAGGCAGAAAGCGCTTATGCTGATGAACACATTGACAGGTTGGAGGGGATGCAAGAATTCATACTGCAGGGGATTGAAGATCCGGCGCATATGTCCGCCCACACCCAGAATATGCATGGGGAAGAAGGTTGCATTGAAGAAGATGAAAGTGAGAATCGCATGGATCTTTCCCAGGGTTTCGTTCATCATACGACCGAACATCTTGGGGAACCAGTAGGTAATGGCAGCAAAAATAGCAAAGATAATTCCGGCAACCACGTAGTGGAAATGGGCGACAATGTAATAAGTATCGTGGATGAAGATATCCACTGGCGTTGAAGCCATAAAGATCCCGCTTAATCCACCGATAACAAAATTGGACACGAAGGCAAGGCCGAAAAGCATGGGAGTTGTAAATCGAATCGATCCCCCCCACAGGGTACCCAACCAGTTAAAAGTTTTGATGGCCGAGGGGACCGCAATGACCATGGTGGTCATCATGAAGGTAGTCCCAATGAGGGGATTCATACCGCTGACAAACATATGATGGCCCCAGACGACCCAGGAGAGGAAAGCAATGGCCGTCATGGCAAATACCATCCCCCGATAGCCGAAAATCGGTTTACGGGAAAAGACAGACAGTACTTCCGACGTAACTCCCATGGCGGGAAGAACCAGAATGTAAACTTCGGGGTGACCGAAGAACCAGAAGAGGTGTTGCCAGAGGATAGGCTCCCCGCCTCCTTCTGGAAGGAAGAAATGGGTTCCCAGCATGCGATCAAATAGTAGCATAGCCAGGGCTGAGGTTAACACCGGAAGAGCCAACAGAAGGAGAATGGCTGTAATGAAAAGGGACCAGGTTATCAGTGGCATTCGGAAAAAGGTCATCCCAGGGGCCCGCATGTTGATGATGGTAGTAATATAATTGATGGACCCCATAAGCGAAGAAATACCCATGACAATAAGGCTGATACACCATAGATTCTGTCCCCAATTGACACCCGTATATTCCACTTTAGCCGTAAGTGGTGCATAGGAGGTCCAACCCGCTGCTGCAGACCCGCCTGGGACAAAAAGACTTGCTAACATGATAATACCAGATAGAAGGCCAACCCAGAAGGAAAGCATATTAAGAGTCGGGAAGGCCATATCCCGGGCCCCAATGGTAAGGGGAATAAGAAAGTTTCCGAAACCACCGACCATAATAGGCATGACCACGAAGAAAATCATCAACGTGGCATGCATCGTAAAGAGAGAGTTATAAAGCGGTGCGGTGATGGCACCCATGGGCATGTTTTTGGTTAACCAGTTTTGTTCACTTTCGGGTTTCGATAACCATTCGGCCCAGGTTTGATCCATGCTTGTTTTAGGCTCTCCGGTATCGATAAATTCTTTTGAAGCGCCGATGACCGGTAGTGGTTTTTCAGGAAAGGCCAGTTCCCATCGGATTAGCATGGCCATTAATCCACCAATGATTAACATGAACAAACCCATAAAGAGGAACTGCCGACCTATCATCTTGTGGTCGGTTGAAAAAATATATGTGCGCACAAAGCCAAGATGAGCATGGGCTTCATGCACTTCATGCGTACCTTTGGCTGCTCTGGATTCACTCATCGTTTGTTTTTAGTTAGAGGGTTATAAAGTGAAACGTCACTTCCTATTCGACAAAATCCTCTGAAACGGCGTTTCCCCTTATAACCCCTAATCTCTGGTTCATCAATCCAAGCACCGCTTAACCATCCCGTCCACTACAAAAACAACCAGAGAGGCAAAGATGGTTGAGATTCTTGGTTAAAGTTGATTCTGTTTTCTCTGGCACAAGCTCCTGCACCTTTCCTGAGCAGGTTATTGCGCTTTTTCATTTGTGGGCCATTTTTCCTTGACCCATGCAGCATACTCCTCAGGCATATGGACAATTAAAGAGCCGAGCATTCCGGAATGTCCAATTCCACAAAGTTCTGCACAAGGAAGTGGATATCTACCCGGTTTAGTCGCCTGAAACCAGGCCAAAATAGTTCGTCCCGGTAAAACATCTTGTTTTAGACGCAGGTGAGGAAGGAAGAAGCTATGGATAACATCCTTTCCTACCAACTCGACCCGAACTACTTTATTAACCGGAACATGGATTTCATCCAGTATCACCGGATCTCCGGGACGTGGAAGATCATCTTCCGTTCCAAACTTCCCGTCAGGTCCAGGGTAAGTGATATCCCAGTTGAACTGCTTGGCAAGAACCCGAATCTGTACATCTCCGGGCGGTGTATTCATTTTGATGTGGCTCCAAGCTGCCTGGCTCTTGAATGCCAGCAAAATCAAAATGATCGCCGGAACCACAGTCCAGATAATCTCAAGGGTAGTACTTCCATGGGTATAAATCGCCCGGCGTCCCTCTTGGTAACGGTACTTAATAAGAAACACAATCATGGCTACAGTGACCAGCAGGAAAACAACTCCTGTGATATAGTAGATGAGATAGAAAAGGGAATCCACTTCCTTCCCGTAAGTTGATACGTCTTCTGGAAGCCAATTTAACATCCGTATCTTTCTATCCTTTCCACGGTTCTCGTTTTGTATCTGAAGCTCAAGCCTCAACTTCCATAGGGCTCACCTCAATCTCTACCAAAACCGTAGAAGGATAGACGTAAGAAATCACTTCGGGGCTTTGAATTCGATAAATTTTAGCTTCGGTAAGAAACGTCTTTGCCGAAAAGCTTAGAAGAACCTTATACTTAGGATACGAAATAATACTAGGAAGTAGGTTCTACTTTGTCAAGAGAATATTTGTTTTGAACATCGAAAGTTAATTTAAATTACTGTCATTCTCGAATAAATTTCTCAGCCATTAAAACATCTTCTCGACTCCCGATGATAAGGGGAACTCTTTGATGGAGTTCTGTAGGCTGAATATCCAGAATTCTTTCGTATCCTGTACTGGCCAATCCTCCCGCCTGCTCGATGAGGTAAGCCATAGGAGCTGCCTCATAAAGAAGTCTCAATTTTCCTTTTGGGTTTTTACTATCCGCAGGATACAGGAAAATACCTCCATAAAGGAGATTACGATGAAAATCTGCAACTAACGATCCTATGTAACGAGAAGAGTAAGGACGGTCCGTCTTCTTATCCTCTTCTTTTAGATAGTTAATATAGTTCTGAACTCCTTTTGCCCAACGGTTAGAATTTCCTTCATTAATACTATAAATTTTTCCCTTCTCAGGTATCCGGATGTTTTTATGGGAGAGGAGAAATTCTCCAACAGTTGGATCCAGAGTAAATCCGTGAACCCCGTGACCCGTACTATAGACCATCATGGTACTGGAACCATAAAGAATATACCCGGCTCCTACTTGCTTATACCCTGGCTGGAGGACATCTTCTAAGGTTCCCCTTCCTTCCTTGGTAATTCTCCGATGAATAGAGAAAATGGTCCCTACACTGACATTGGCATCGATGTTAGAAGAACCATCCAGGGGATCCAAAAGGACAATATATTTTCCCAGGGGGTACCCCTCTGGAATCGGAATCAAATCAGCTTCTTCCTCTGAGGCCAGAGCACATACGTGGCCAGAACGCCCTAAAATTTCTAAGAGTACATTATGGGCGAATTCATCCAGTTTGGTGACCTTCTCCCCTTGAACGTTTTCTGCCCCCGTGAATCCTAATATATTGGCTAGACCGGCTCTCCGGACTTCTCGGGTGATAACTTTGGCTGCCAAGGTAATAGTCGATAAAAGGTCTGAGAATTCTCCTGTAGCACCGGGAATTTCCCTTTGTTGCTCTAAAATATACCGGGATATTGTCATGATTGGTTTCATATTAAAATCGACGCAAAGCCCCGGCTTTGCCGGGGAAAAAGCGTCGCCTCCTTGACCTTAGTAACCTTAAGCATGTCCTTCCATAACCAGGCATATACTTTTATGCGATGTTTGTCAAAGAAAAAGTGGTTTTAGTCGGCAGGATCCAGGTTAAGATTCTTTTTGAAAGACCTGGATTCAAAAAGAGTCGAGATATAATTAAAAATTTTCATTTTGGAAGACTAAAGCCAGGTTTTTCTCCTTGACAAGGGGGAGAGGTTTTATATGTTTTGTTTTGGTAGCAAGAAGCTTTTTGTATTCTAACTCTAAACTCTTCACCTAGAGGTGCTCTATGGCAACCAGCGTATTTGATATCTTATCTCCTTCAATAGATAGGATGTGTGAAATTTATGCTCTAAAACTTGGAGAGATCACGCGGGATACCTCTTTCGTTGTTTATCTCACCGATTTCGGCGTTCCCATCACTACGTTTTATTATGTTTGGTGCATTAAAGGATCTGATGGGATAGTCCTGGTAGATACAGGATTTACTTCAAAAATTCCTCAAAGTCAAGCCGTTCGTAACCTCACCAGTCCGGTAGATCAACTGGCTAAAATCGGGGTAGATGCCAACGAAATCTCCACGGTGATCATTAGCCATCTTCACTGGGATCATGCCGGAGGAAGCAGCTTTTTTCCTAAGGCTACTTTTTATATTCAAAAACGAGAATTTGAATTTTTTACCGAGAATCCTTTAAGTAAATATAAACCGTTCACGAAGGTTACTTATCAGGAAGGCTTGGAACAACTGGTTAAGCTTAGGGAAGCCGGACGGGTGAAGTTAGTGGATGGAGCAGCTTATATTGCTCCAGGTATTTCCGTTATGTTGGCTCCAGGACATACGCCAGGTCTCATGGTAACCCTGGTAAACACCGCCCGGGGAATTGCTGCCATTAGCTCGGATTGTGGACATCTATTTCGAAACTTCGAAGAGGAAATACCCTCTAGTATTATTACCGATATGATAGCCTGGCTGGAGAGTTACCAGCGCATCAAGGGAGTTGTTTCGGCTCCAGACCTTATCTTTCCCGGTCATGATGCCCTGATGATAACCCGGTATCCCCATGTAGCAGAAGGGATCTCTAAATTGGTATAAAACCTAGGGGTAGCCTGTGGCTACCCCTAGGTCTATGGAATAGGAGGTTATTGCTGTTTCTTTTCCTCTTTTTTCTCCATACCTCCTTTAGAGAAAGATAAATTTACCGTAATGGTATCACCTTCCTTAAGGTCTTTAATCTCAGCAGGAGGAAAATGTACGTCTAAGGTACCGGCCCCGGTCTTCACACTCACCATACCGGTGTTGTGATCGATCTTTGTGATCGTACCGCTCATACTGTGTTCCCCATGTTTCTTTTCCGGCTCAGCCGACAAAGCAGGGATGGTACTACCGATTACAAAAATAACGGCGATTAAAAGAGCTAAAACTTTCTTCATACCTTTTTGTTTACAAAACTTACTATTGTTCAGGATCAATAGTAAGTTTTGAAGGGCACCTCTACTTGCCCGGAAAGATAACTCATTTCGTCTAAAAAGGACACTTCTTAACCGCTCACTTTTTAAATTATGAAATAAATCTCAAAAACGTCAAGTACTCTTCAATAATTTCTTGATCCTTATAAAGTTTTAGATTAAAAAGTTGGGGTTCTTTCAATTCAATAAAAAATAGATAAGACAGGTAAAAAACTTGTCTTATCTGTCTAAACCCATAATGAAGGATCTCTGACAGATGCAGGGTTATCCAGATCTACTGGTTAAGCGGTATATAAAAACAACTTTTAAATCCATAAGAAATTATACCCATCTAACCAGAATTTTTAGAGACGGGGGATTCTCCCTGATCCTCCTTATATAATTTTCTAAGACCTCCCTCTACATCCGACAGGGTAAAGCTTAAAAAGTTCTGGATTTTGTTAACAGAAAAAGAGCAGTCTACAGGCATATTAACCGTTAAGACATCGACCATGGAAGCTGGTTCTATAAGGTAGGTAGGGTATCCATATAGTTCGGCAAATTTCTTTCCGAACTCATATCGTGTGATCCGCTCCCTTCCACCCAGATGAAAGATCTCCCGTCCCGCAGAAATTGTGGCCATCTCCCTTAAAGCTTTGACGGCTTCAGAGACCAACAGAGGAGTTCTATATTGATCGGTAAATAGCTTCGTTTTACCTCCCTGGGTCCAGGTTTTTCGTAACCAGTCCAGAAAACTTTCACTAAAATTATTTCCAAAACCATACATTAAAGATATTCGTATGATAAGATAGTCCAGGGCATTTTCTGCTGTGACTACTTCTCCAAGTAACTTGGTTTCTCCGTAGAAATTTAAAGGATCCGGAAGGTCGGTTTCTTTATAGAAACTCCGTTTTCCATTAAAAACCAGATCTGTGGAAACGTAAATAAAGCGGCTATTTTTGGGAGATTCGAGGATTAGATTTCGAGTTCCCTCGACATTGATTCGATAGGCCGCTTCCTTATCTTTTTCACATACTTCTACCCTGGCAAGGGCTGCCGTATGAAAGATCAGATCAGGTTGGATCTTTTTCAGGGCTTCCCGGACCTCACCTCTATCCGAGATATTTAACTTTAAAGTTTTAACCTTCTCCATTTGGAAAGGATGACGGTAATAACCGGCGAAAACCCGGTAGTGATCTTTTAAAGCTTTTACCAGATTCCATCCGAGGAATCCACTCCCTCCGGTCACGAATACGGTTTTAGCGGGTTCTTTATGTTCTTTCATAAGGGTGAGGAACCTCCTTTTTCTTCTATGGGTTTTACAAGGGTAAAGTCTATTCTATGGGTAATGTACATTCTAAATCTTAGATAGTCATAAAAATGTATTGACATGGGGTTAATCCCCTGGAAAGATAAAGCGTCTATTATAGTGAATTTGGAGAAATCGGCATGGAAGATAATAAAATTTATTGGCTGGCTTTAAGTCTTGTACAAGGGGTAGGAGCTATTCTCTTCAAACGATTAATAGAAGCCTTCGGCTCCCCACGCAATGTTTTTGAGGCTTCTCCAGAGGCCCTTCAACAGGTAGAAGGCGTTGGGGCTAAAACGGCCTATCATATTAAGGCGTTCTTCAAAACAGATACCCTCAGAAAACAGCTTCAACTTTTAGAGAAACACCGGGTTCATTTTGTAACCTTTAATGATTCAAGCTACCCGGAACTTTTAAGAAATATTTTCGATCCGCCGCCCGTTCTGTATGTTAAAGGAACTTTCTCAGAAAGAGATCGACTGGCCGTTGCCGTAGTTGGTTCAAGGAAATCTTCTTCATATGGGCGATTGACCGCCGAAAAGATCTGTGTAGATTTAGTTTCCAGGGGTGTTACCATTGTAAGTGGATTGGCCAGGGGAATCGATAGTTTTGCGCATCGGGGGGCCTTAAAGGGAGGGGGAAGAACTATTGCCGTTCTTGGAAATGGAGTCGATTACATTTATCCACGGGAAAATAGAAAGTTATACGAAGAAATTGTGGAAAAGGGAGCAGTAATCTCCGAGTTTCCCTTAGGAACTCCACCGGATCGAAAGAACTTTCCGGTTCGAAATAGAATCATTAGTGGGCTGAGTTTGGGTGTCGTGGTAGTAGAAGCCAGTGATCAAAGTGGGGCTTTAATCACAGCCGATCAGGCCCTTGAGCAAGGGCGTGAAGTTCTGGCTATTCCCGGGAATATCTCTTCCTATACCAGTCGAGGGACTCATCGCTTGATCAAACAGGGTGCTAAATTAGTAGAAACCGCGGAAGATATTCTGGAGGAGCTTTCTCTATTTCGTAGGGAGGCTGGAACCCAAATCCAATCCCTGCCTTCAAACCCTTCTCGCCCGGTCTCGATACGTTCTCCAGAACGAAAAAGGCCGACCTCTTCTTCAACCCTTCTTAAAGGAGAAACGACCCCTCCCCTGGAAGATCTTACAGAAGATGAAAGATTGGTATACGCGGTCATCGACTCTGAGCCTTTGCACATAGATGAAATTGTTCATCGCCTTCAACGTCCAACCGGATTTGTGTTGGGAGTTCTCATGATGCTGGAAATGAAAAACAAAATCAAACAGCTTTCCGGTAAGATGTTTATACGAAGTGAATTCTAAAAGAGTGTGGGAGTGTGGGGGTATGGGGGTGTGGGAGTATGGGGGTATGGAAGTATAAGAAATAGAACTTCCCTACTCCCACACTTCCATACTTTCCTACTTCCTCACTCTCATACCCTCATACCTCCATACCCCCATACTCCCATACCTCCCCCCACTTCCACACTTCCATACCCCCATACCCCCACACTTCTATAGGAGCCTTCTCTCCGACATTTGACATTGTCTGAGGGTCGGGTGTAAGGTAAAGTGTCAAATACTTCATCAAAAAAAAGCATTTTTTACCCCTTCAGAGGTTTTATTCTACCTCTAAGGGGTCTTCCTTTCTGTAAGCCGACCGGTATAGGATAGAGGAATAGACTTTGCAAAAAGTAATTTTTAAATGAGTACCCAGTAAGTATCCCTAAGATTAGGGGAAAGTCCTCAAGGGTTTCCTTATATTATATACAAAGTATAGGAGGAGAGATAAATATATGGTAGAAAATAAGATGTCAAAGGCGGAATCCGGTTTTGATTTGGGGCAGCTCATCCAAAAACTTTTTCAAGACCTTTCCCGATTAATGCAAAATGAGGTTCAACTCCTGAAGATAGAGCTTGAAGAAGATTTGTCCAAGTTGATGAGGGGAAGTATTATTCTGATCATCGGGATAGTTTTTGGATTTTTTGCCTTTGGAGCTCTGACGGTTACCTTAATTGCGTTGTTAACGAAGGCCCTTCATAGCTTGATTTGGTCAAGTCTTATCGTAGGGATTGTTTACCTCATTGTAGGTTATATTTTAATAGAAATAGGAAAAACTAAGGCCCGGCAGGCAACTCCTGTATTAAATGAGAGCATACAGGAGTTGCAAAAAGATAAGGACGTCATAGGAAAGGAACTATAATTATGGAAGAGATTAGAAAGCCATTGACAGAACCTTTAAGTACCGAGGAGGTTAAACAGCAACTCAAAGAATCCATTGAAAGGGATAGAAGAGCCGTTGCTCGAACTATTCGGCGTGTGGAGCGTGAATTCAGAAAAGAAATAACCCAGTGGGCTGATTGGCGAGAGTGGGTAAGAACTTACCCCGTCAAAGCGGTTATAGGAGCTGCCTTCATCGGATTTTGGTTAGGAAGGAAATTCTAAAAATTAATCGCCCAGAATATCCGGTTTATCCAGATAGGCCCTCCTATTTCGATTTGGTCGATAGAGAAAATGCGGGGAAGAGGAAATCTAAAATTTTTTACTCTGAAGTTTTTAGAGATTTTTATACTCTGTTTCCCCCTTGTTTACTTACTTAACCCGATTCTGTAAGGCTTAACCCACTTGATTTCCTCTTCAAGGGTTAAGCTTGCCGATTCCTCTTTTCTGGCGGCGTCAAGGAGTATTCTTTACTCCACGAACCTCCCAACACTGTATCTTTAGGAAAAACTCAAGGATTATTCTCACCATCTGAAGTTGACAAGAACCGTTGTAGAGTGTATTGTGCACTTGTAATAGGACGATGCGATCATATCTCCCATAAAAGTTTGCATAAACTCTCAAAGCGAGTTGTTTTCAGATGAGGGATTTTTCCGAAAGGAGAAACATGTAGCGGGGTTTACGTATCAAAGACGACTCCGTTATTCTGAATAATTATTTATGACAAAATCTTTAGTGATTGTAGAATCTCCTGCGAAAGCAAAAACCATCAGTAAGTTTTTAGGTCCGCAATATACCGTTAAAGCCTCCATTGGGCATGTTAAAGACCTTCCGGAGAAAGAACTGGGGGTTGATATTGAGAATAATTTTAAACCTAAATACGTGGTTATTAAGGGTAAGAAAAAAATCTTATCGGAAATCAAAGAGGCTGCCAAGAAAGCAGGCGCAATTTATTTAGCTCCGGATCCGGACCGTGAAGGAGAAGCTATTTCCTGGCACATTGCCCAGGAGCTTAAAGATAAGCAGGATCAAATCTACCGGGTTATGTTTAACGAGATTACCCGGCGAACGGTTCTGGAATCCATGAAAAATCCAGGTCGGATTGATCTTAATAAAGTAGATGCCCAACAGGCTCGAAGGATTTTAGACCGCCTGGTGGGATATAAAATTAGCCCCCTCCTCTGGAAAAAAGTCCGTAAAGGACTCAGTGCAGGACGAGTTCAATCGGTAGCGTTGCGGTTGATTTGTGAACGGGAGCGGGAAATTCAAAATTTTGTTCCGGAGGAATATTGGTTTATTACGGCCCATTTAAGAGGTGAGTTTCCACCGGATTTCGAAGCCAGGCTCTTTAAATCGGGTAATGAGAAAATCAAAATAGAGAATGAACAACAGGCCCGGTCTATCTTGGAAGATCTGAAAGGGGCTTCTTATAAGGTAGACAAAATTGACAAAAAAGAACGAAAACGGAATCCAACTCCTCCGTTTACAACCAGTACTCTTCAACAGGAAGCTGCAAGGAAATTAGGATTCTCTGCGAAGAAGACCATGATGATTGCCCAGAATCTCTATGAAGGTCTTGAAATTGGTCAGGAAGGTGCAGTGGGTTTGATTACCTATATGCGGACAGACTCTACCCGGGTATCGGAAGAAGCCCAGACAGAAGCTCGCCAATATATTTTAGAAAAGTACGGGAAGGACTATGTTCCCGAAGTACCTCATAAATACAAAACCCAAAAAGCGGCCCAGGAAGCCCATGAAGCTATTCGCCCCACTTCGGTTTACCGGGTACCGGCGTCCTTGAAAAATTACCTGACAGAAGATCAATATAAACTCTATGAGTTAATCTGGAACCGGTTTATTGCCAGTCAGATGGAATCAGCCCTCTTAGAGGTGACAACGGTAGATATCCTGGCCGGTAAGTATCTCTTTCGGGCAACCGGATCTGTGATAAAGTTTTTTGGGTTTATGAAAATTTATGTGGAAGGTAAAGATGATACCCAAGGGAGAATCAACGGCGATGAGGGAGATGTGGATTCGGATCAGGATAAAATTCTACCTCCACTTCGAGTAGGTGAAATCCTGACCCTCCTGAACCTGGTTCCCAAACAGCATTTTACCGAGCCCCCACCCCGGTACTCTGAAGCCAGTCTGGTCAAGGAACTGGAGGCTCAAGGAATTGGACGTCCCAGTACCTATGCAACGATTTTAAGTACAATCCAACAGCGAGATTACACGCGAAAGGAAAAGGGAAAGTTTGTACCTACCGAGTTAGGGATGCTGGTCGTAGACCTTCTTCTGGAGAATTTCCCTCACCTTTTTGATGTGAAATTTACTGCGGAAATGGAAGATCAGTTGGATAAGATAGAAGAGGGAAGAGCTAACTGGGTTCAATCTTTGGAAGAGTTTTACCGATCCTTCAGTCAAGAGTTGCAGAAGGCCTCTGTAGAAATGCGAGATATTAAGAAAGAAATGGAGGAAGTAACCGAAGAGATCTGCGAGAAATGTGGTCAACCCATGGTGATCAAGTGGGGCCGTTATGGGAAGTTTATGGCCTGTTCCGGTTTTCCTAAATGTCGAAACACCCGAAAAATCCCACAAACTGAAAATGGCCAGGTCAAAACTCGAACCGAAGTGGTTACCGATGAAAAGTGTGAAAAGTGCGGTAGCTCCTTAGTGGTTAGAGAAGGGAAATTCGGAAGATTCCTTGCCTGCTCTACTTATCCTAGGTGTCAGTTTACAAAACCTTTCAGTACCGGAATTTCCTGTCCAGAAGAGGGGTGTAATGGAACGCTGGTAGAGCGACGGGGACGAAATGGGAAAACTTTTTATAGTTGCAGTAATTATCCAAATTGCAAATACTCCCTGGCATATAAACCTGTTGCAGAACCTTGTCCAAAGTGCCAGGCTCCCTTTTTGGTTGAAAAATGGGATAAAGATCAGGGAACTTCTGTTATTCAATGCCAGAATAAAGGGTGTGAGTTTCAAAAACAACAGTTAGAGGTCAGGAACCCGAAGTTAGAATAAAAACAGAATCAAAATTAGAAATCAATATTATTCGGAATAAACTCCCGGCCGGACTGGAAATCTTTGTATTCTAACTTCTAATGCCTGGATCCCAAAATGGCCATCATTATAGATGGGTATAATTTTATTGGTCGGTCTCGAAAACTAAGGATCGAAGATCCCCACTGTCGAGAAAAGCTCTTTCGAAAATTGACCGATTATTGCAGACTTCGAAAGAAGGAGGTTATCGTTGTTTTTGATGGGGCTTATCTGGGACCCGGGGTGGATAAAAAACGGACTTACGGAAGGATTACGATCCTGTATTCTTCGGGAGGACTTAGTGCCGATGAAGAGATTGCAAAGCTAATCCGTGCCGATAAGCAAAAAAAGCAGTTGCTGGTGGTCACTTCAGATTATGAAGTTCAAAACTACGCAAAATCCATGGGGGCCCAGGTGACCAGATCAGAAGAATTTGAGCGGGATATCGAGAGGGTTTTTGCTCAGAATCGCAGCCGGGAGAAAAGGAACCGTCCCCTTTCAAATAAAGAAGTTCAAAAGTGGTTAGAAATCTTTAACCAATCTCCCTCAGAGGAAGAAGAGGTTGACTTCCCTCCGGAAGAAGATATAAAATCTTTTCCTAAAGGGAGTCCTCCGAAAAGAGATCCCACGGAAGTACCAGGGAATAGCATAAATGAATTGGCGACTCCATTTCAGAAGAAACTTCCCGGCGTAACCGTAAAAAGCAAGGGAGTTCTCCAAGGGGAATATGTTCAGAATCTAAAAAAGATAAAGGAAAGAATGCCCGAGAAACAAACTCTGGATCGTGTTCATGTTTATCTTTCTGAATTAGAGATTCAAGAATGGTTGGAAATCTTCAAGGAGAAATAGAAACCTATTTAGATAAGTTCCTGGGGTATCTCCAGATAGAAAGGAATTTATCCCAACGAACCATTGAGAGCTATCGAACCGACCTGCTTCAGTTCGAGAAGTTTCTCCAGGATACCCGGTTTGGTATAAAAGAGCATGCCCCAGGAGGTTTGATAGACTGGACACGGATAGATAAAGCAATTATCCGGGCTTTCCTGGGTCATTTACACGAAAAAGGTCGGGCTAAGACTTCGATAGCCAGGAAATTAGCCGCTATTCGTTCCTTTTTAAAATATTTAAATCGGGAGGGTATTTTGACTCTGAATCCGGCTTCCTTTGTAAATAGTCCTAAGCTTCCTCAAAGGATACCTTCCTTTCTGTCTGTTTCTGAGGTATCCGCCCTACTACAGTCTGTAGATCCCCAGGTAAATCCTGGAAATTCAAGTTCTCAAACTTCAAAGAGAGTAGGCTTTTCAGCTCCTCACCTCCTTAGCTTAAGAGATCATGCAATTTTAGAGGTTTTGTATGCTACAGGGATAAGGGTTGGAGAGCTGGTTAATCTCAGGATTAATCAGGTTAACTTCGAGGAAAAAACAATCCGGGTACGGGGTAAAGGAAAAAAAGAACGGATGGTTTTATTGGGGGAACCCGCTATGGCAGCTTTGAAGGCTTATTTACTCGAAAGAGAACGGTTGGAATCTTTATTAAGAACTGAGAAAAATGAAAATTCACCTCTCTTTCTTGACTATAAAGGGGATCCTTTAACGGATCGAAGTGTACGGCGTATTGTAGAAAAGTGCGTGCGAAAGGGCTTATTTTCTAAGCAGATTTCTCCCCACTCCCTTCGTCACACGTTTGCAACTCATCTGTTAGACTCTGGAGCCGATTTACGTGTTATTCAAGAATTACTAGGTCATGAGAGTCTGTCCACGACTCAAAAGTATACCCATGTAAGTATAAATAAACTGATGGAGGTTTATGAAAAAGCGCACCCGAAAGCGTAAATAGTCCTTTGTTGGTTGTCTGTTGCTTTGTAATACCATTAGTACCATGCGAGAACGACCTATTCCCTGATTCCTACAAACCGGTAATCCAAAGTCTATCCTGATAGGGGTCAATGGATATTCTAAGAACTTATAAGATAAGAAACAACGGACAACGGACAACGGACAACGGACAAGAAATGTTTCATTCTACAACCATTTTATCTGTTCGACACAAAGGCCGTGTTGCTATGGCTGGCGATGGACAAGTTACCTTTGGTGATACGATTATGAAGCATAATGCTCGGAAAGTTCGGCGGATGTACCATGATAAAATTATAGCGGGCTTTGCGGGTGCTGCTGCAGACGCCTTTGCTCTTTTTTCCAGATTTGAAAATAAAGTAGAAGAGTATCGGGGTAACTTATACAGAGCCTCAGTAGAACTGGCCAAGGACTGGAGAACAGATAGAATTCTTCGAAGGTTAGAAGCTCTGCTGGCTGTAGCAGATCGGGATTATTCTTTGATTATCTCGGGAACAGGAGACATTATCGAACCCGATGATGGCATTATCGGTATAGGTTCTGGGGGTTCTTATGCGCTGGCAGCAGCCAAAGCTTTGGTAAATCATACCGATTTGAGTGCGAGGGAAATTGTTGAGGAGGCCATGAAAATCGCTTCCTCTATTTGTGTTTATACAAACGATAAAATTATCGTTGAAGAACTTTAAACTTTATCGGAGATAAGTTTTTATAACTGCTCTACCACAAAGACACAAAGGCCCAAAGATTCAGAAAGAAAAATAAAAAAAATCTAATCTTTGTGGTTTTCAATGTCTTCATGTCTTTGTGGTGAGATGGTTTATTTCTGAATTAAAGAATGATTATAAAAAACCAGGATAGCTCCTTAGAGAAAACCGAAAACCTGATGGATACTCTAACTCCGCGACAAATCGTTTCCGAGTTAGATAAATATATCGTTGGTCAAGTCAATGCCAAACGTGCAGTGGCTATTGCCTTGCGAAATCGCTGGCGACGACAAAAACTGAGTCCTGAATTGCGAGATGAAGTGGCTCCTAAAAATATTATCATGATCGGACCCACCGGAGTTGGTAAGACAGAAATTGCCAGACGGTTGGCTAAACTGGCCCAGTCTCCCTTCCTCAAGGTAGAGGCTTCTAAATTTACCGAAGTGGGTTATGTAGGTCGGGATGTGGAATCGATGATTCGGGATTTGACCGAATTAGCGGTCAATATGGTCAAAGCAGAGAAACAGGAAGAGGTTAAGGAAAAAGCCAGAGTCCTTGCCGAAGAAAGACTCTTAGATCTTTTGTTCCCGGCTTCTAAACCTTCTGAAGAAACCTCTGCAATTTCTCCAGAGGATTCTCGAAGTAGAAGTAGCACCCGGGAAAAGATTAGAAAGCTCCTTGCCAGTGGACAGTTTGATGATCGATTGGTAGAAATAGAGGTACGAGATCGAACCCTTCCGATCGTGGAGATTTTTTCCAATGCAGGCATCGAAGAAATGGATATTAACATCAAGGATATGCTTCCCCCAGGACTTTTTCCGACACGGACTAAAAAACGAAAAGTAAAGGTATCGGAAGCCAGGAAGATTTTGGAGCAAGAGGAAGCCCAGAAATTGATAGATATGGATGAGGTTACCCGGCTTGCTATTCAAAGAACCGAACAAACCGGTATTGTCTTTATAGATGAAATAGATAAGATTGCGGGTCGAGAAAATTATGGAGGACCAGATGTATCCCGTGAAGGAGTCCAACGAGATATCTTACCCATCGTGGAAGGATCTACGGTTAATACGAAATATGGTATGGTAAGAACCGATCACATTTTATTCATCGCAGCCGGAGCTTTCCATGTCTCAAAACCTTCGGATCTTATTCCGGAATTACAGGGGCGATTCCCCATTCGGGTTGAGTTAGAGCCGCTGACGGAAAATGACTTTATCCGAATCTTAACGGAGCCTCAAAATGCTCTGATTAAACAATATACGGCTTTATTGGAAACCGAAGGAGTCCGGTTGGAGTTCACCGAAGATGCTATCAAGGAAATTGCATCGGTCGCGGCTATTGTGAATGAAAGGACCGAAAACATAGGGGCCAGAAGATTGCATACGGTGATGGAGAAACTTTTGGACGAAATCTCCTTCGAGGCTCCTGAACTAAAAGAAAAAACAATCGTCATCGATGCAGACTATGTCCGGACCCGATTGAAAGATATTGTAGAGGATCAAAACCTCAGTCGATATATTCTGTAGATAACCAAACGACCCGGAGGCGCAGGGATAAAAAATGGTCTCTGTGTCCTCCAGGGTTTCCGCATCTCGGTTTTTATATACCTCTACTCAGTCGTTCAATCAAAAACACCGGTAGATTTACTTTTCTCATTTTCTGCTGAGTTGTTTGAATATCATAGGGAACCCGTCGAACTTCCACTCTTTTCTTATCCAGATCATAAATTGCATAGGCTGCTGAAGGATTACGATCTCGAGGTTGACCCACACTTCCTACATTTATGATGTAACGGAAGCCATTCCGGATCTGAAGGGTAAAAGCATCTTTTCTCTCCTCTATGAGACGATTTTTACGATCGAGGGCATAGTAAACGGGAATATGCGAATGACCGATAAAAGAGATAGGTTCGGTCATATCCTTTAAATGATAAATCGCATCGGCAGGAGTAGAAATATAATCCCAGTTTAAAGGATCTTTGGGAGTAGCGTGAACGAAAAGAATATGATTTTCCCTCACAGAAATCTGGTAAGTCTCTAATATTTTCCTGTTCTGATCAGTTAAAACATCCTGGGTCCAGAGTATCGCATAGGCTGCAGGGGGATTAAAGTACTCGAGATCGGTTAAGCCGAGGAGGGCATGATCATGATTTCCCATGATGGTGAAGTTCGTTCGTTCTGCAATAAACTCCACACATTCATTAGGGTTCGGCCCATATCCCACAACATCTCCAAGGCAGACAATCTTATCCGAAGGAGAGACTTTTCCTATATCTTCAAATACCGCCTGTAAAGCCTCTAAGTTACTATGAATATCCGAGATGATGATGTATCTCACGGTTATCCCTCAAAAAACCCTTTTTCTGAGAAACCCGGATTGCTTAATCTGGATTCTTTGAAGTTTCAGATAAGTTCTTAGCTCCAGGGTGTGGAGAAGATGGAATATTTTCCGATTTTTTCTTTACCATGGTATGATGGATTTTATCTAATATACCGTTGATAAAGGCACTTGACTTATCGGTGCTATATTTTTTTGCGATATCCAGAGCCTCATTAATGGTGACTTTGGGAGGAATCTCCTCCTCATAAAGCAGTTCATAAATCGCAAAACGAAGTATATTTCTATCCACAGTCGCCATCCGATCCAGGGTCCAATTGGTAACATTTTGTATGATAAGCTTATCGATCTCCTCTTTATGTTCCATGACCCCCCTGACCAGGCGACTCGCAAATTCCTGAATCTCAGGAGAATACCTGGTTAAAAGCCAGAATTCTGCAAGGGTTTTATCTACCTCCCTAGGTAAAATATCCAGTCCATATAATATTTTCAGAGCAACCTCACGAGCCTGTCTTCGTACACCCATAACTTTTCTTGTTTTAGAAATCCTAGGGAGTTCTCGAGCTAAACTCCATTTCTTTAAGTAAATTGACCATTTCAATAGCCGAAAGGGCCGCATCCCATCCCTTATTTCCCACCTTGGTTCCAGCCCTCTCTATGGCCTGTTCGATGTTATCGGTTGTCAAAACTCCGTAAATAATAGGAAGACCTGACTCTAAAGATGCAATAGCAATGCCTTTTGTGACTTCTGAGGCAATATATTCAAAATGGGGCGTCGCACCTCGAATGACGGCACCTAAACAAATAACAGCATCAAAACGACCACTCTGAGCCATTTTTTTAGCAATAAGCGGTATCTCAAAAGCCCCCGGTGTTTTAGCAATGGTAATATCCCGCTCATCAGCTCCATTTCGATAAAGGGCATCTAAAGCCCCCTCCAATAAACGCTGCGTAATAAAGTCATTGAACCGACTCACAACAATTCCAAACCGAAAACCCTCGGCTGATAACCTACCTTCCAGTATTTTAGGCATAATTCCTCATGGAGCAGTAAACAGTGGGTAGTATCCTTGTAAAGTTAAATTTGAATAGTCGTTCTGCCCTCACCCTCAGGCCCTTCTCCCACGTCGTGGGAGAGAGGAGTCAGCGGATTTCCGGGCCAATTTGCTCCCTCTCCCGAAACTTCGGGAGAAGGGTTGGGGTGAGGACAGAACGGTTATCCTTTACAAGGTAATAGAAATTATATCCTTCCCTATCTTCCTTTCTGAGGTAGGCTTTTTGGACCTAAACCCCTCCGACTCCCCTTCCTTGTGAAGGAAGAAGAGAGTTGTGGTACAGGCAATGCCCGAGTTCCTCCTTCCCATATCGGGAAGGGAGTCAGGGGATTAGGTTAGAAAAAGCTACCCCTGAAAGCCTTTGCTTTCCCCCAACTCTGTTCCGGATCAAGGGGGTATAACGTATTCTCAAGGGATCCTGAAGATCACTCTAACTTATTTACCACTCCCTACTCGATGGTCTACCACCTACCGCTTACGGCCCACCATCTAAAAATCCATGTTCGGCCAGGAAAGCCAGATCTATCGAACGTTGCTTAGATTCCAGCCGACCTTGAAGAAGTTTCTCCACGTAACGGCCTAAGATATCTGTTTCCAGATTAACCGTATCCCCTACTTTTTTAAAACCCAGAGTTGTTTTGGCCGCAGTAAAGGGCACAATAGCAACCGAAAAACTATTCGAAGAGGTTTGGATAACAGTTAAACTAATTCCATCTACCGCTATGGAGCCCTTGGGTACTATATAACATAGTAATTCTTCAGGAGCTGAAATGGTGAGAAAAATAGTATTTTCCTTAACTTGTTTACTTAAAATCTGACCTGTTCCATCTACATGCCCTAAAACCAAATGCCCTCCCAGCCGATCTGTTAACTTAAGAGATCTCTCCAGATTAACCAGATCGCCACTTCTCAAGCTCTTTAAATTAGAAACCCGCAATGTTTCCAGAGAAATATCCGCAGAGAAAGTAGACGAAGTAATCTCTGTGATGGTCAGACAAACCCCATTGACCGAGATACTGTCCCCCAATTTCATATCTTCGAGGACCGTTTTAGCCTCAACCTTCAATATACAACTATTTCCTCGAGAAATAATTTCTCGAACGGTACCCATCTCTTCAATAATACCGGTAAACATAGTTATCTTTGAGGAAAAAAATATAGGTAAAGACCGGTCTATCCGGGGTTAGGTTATTAAATATGTACATATCCCTCGATCATCACATCTTCCCCCAGCATCCTGGCTTGTACCTCATATAAAGGAATGGCTTCTGAAAGCTTTAAGATTCCTTTTCCACCTACCGGAGTAGGCGCATTTCGACCTCCTATAATTTTGGGAGCAATAAAACAGATAACCTTATCGACCAGGTTTTCTTGAAATGCCGAAGCATTAATCTCAGCTCCACCCTCGATCAGGAGAGAGGAAATTTCCATCTGACCTAACTGCTCTAAAACAGATCGAAGGAGGACTTTTCCCTGATCATTCTTTTTAACCGAAAAAACCAAAGCCCCTTGGGCTTCCAAATGTTTTCTTTTCTCTACAGGAGCCGACTCCAGGGTAAAAATCAAGGTTTTTGCTACAGGATCTTTATCCAAAACCCGGGCTTCCAAAGGTATACGGAGTGTGCTATCTATAATAACCCGATGAGGATTACGTCCTGATTGATTTTCTAGGCGAACGGTTAACAAAGGGTCATCTTTTATAACCGTATTAATCCCTACCATTACAGCATCTAATTCACTCCGTAACCGATGGACCCATTCCCGGGATTGCGGATGGGTGATATATTTAGATTCCCCGGACACGGTGGCAATTTTACCATCCAGGCTCATGGCCATCTTACAAACAACAAAGGGTTGTCCGGTTGTAATATACTTGATAAAGGCTTCATTTAACTTTCGGGCCTCGTTTTCTAAAATCCCCGCCTGAACTTCAATCCCTGCCGCCCGAAGTTCCTGGATGCCTCTCCCCTTTACTTTTGGATTTGGATCTTCCATAGCCACAACAACTCTTCGAATTCCTGCCTGGATGATACGACCGACACAGGGGGGAGTTCTTCCGTAATGGCAACAGGGTTCTAGGTTTACATAAAGCGTAGCACCTTGACTTTTTTCCCCGGCATCTAGAAGCGCTTCGATTTCAGCATGGGGTTCTCCAGCTTTCTGATGATATCCTCTTCCTACAATTTCCCCATTTCGAACCACGACACTTCCCACCATGGGGTTTGGGCTGGTACAACCCCGACCTTTTTCAGCCAACTCCAGGGCTGCCTGCATAAATAGAAAATCTTGATGTTCCATGACTTTTGTTTTTTTCCGCTTGTATTTTATAAACTAATTATACATTCTACACAGGTTTGAAGCAAGTTATGCTCAGGTATTGGCACTGTAACAATTCGTTACTACGAAGCTAAAAGACCCAAGGGCAGGACCCCAGGGGCTACCCACAGATCACCCCTGTGGAATTTTTACCCTTTATTTGTTTAATACGTATAGCCCAACTCCTCACCGTCCGGTTGCCTTCTAACCTGGAAAGGGAATAATCCCGGATTTATTTTTTTATTGACCCGGGTCCGTTTAACACTCTATTCTTGTTTAGGTCTGGGTTGTGGATTCATTGCCATCATGGTTTTACTGTTCCGAGGCGTGCATGGGTAACCTTTCTAAGACGAGAAAAGGCAAGTGGTTTATACTTGCAGCCGCTGTCCTGTGGGGCACGACCGGAACTGCCCAAGCTTTTGCTCCCCAGGGAGCGCAACCGGCAGTGGTCGGTACCGTACGTTTGATCCTTGGGAGTTTTGCCTTACTGATTCTTGCCGCGACACGGGGAAAATTAGCTCATCAAAACCGCTGGTCGATAGTCTCTACATTTTTGGCAGCCGGTAGCATGGCAGCCTATCAGCTTTGCTTTTTCAATGGGGTTGCCAGGACAGGGGTAGCCGTAGGGACCATCGTTGCTATTGGAAGCGCTCCCATTTTCGCCGGTTTTCTGAGTTTCCTCATCAACAAAGAATACCCGGAACCGAAATGGATCACGGCAACCCTGCTGACCGTTATGGGTTGTAGTTTATTACTTCTTCCAGGTGGTAATGTGATGTTTAATCCTTTGGGTGTAGGTTTGGCGCTGGGTGCCGGAGCTGCTTATGCCATGTTTACGGTAATCAGCAAACGGTTACTTAAAGAACACCCCTCAGAGGCCGTGATGGCAATTACTTTTTGTTTGGGAGCCGTTTTACTCTCTCCCTTGCTACTTACTGCCGATTTAAACTGGCTGACACAGCCCCGTGGTCTGGCTGTGGCATTACATTTGGGCTTTATTGCAACCGGAGCCGCTTATGCCTTGTTTGCTCAGGGTTTGATAACCGTTCCCGCAGCCAGCGCCGTCACTTTATCCCTTGCCGAACCCCTTACAGCCGGTACTCTGGGTATCATTGTCCTCGGGGAACGACTTACCCTGTTGGGTATCATAGGAATCGGGTTGATCCTGAGCGGATTAACGCTCCTTTCGTTGGGGAGAGAGTCTCTTCCCGCTGGATCCCCTTGACACAGGCCTGACAATGAATAGAAATTTATAAGACAGGAGCTGAGCCTATAGAATAATTCTTATCGTAATTGTTCGCCCTCATTCCAGCCCTTTCCCACGTTTTGGGAGCTTTTAAGGGTAGGTTTTTTGTGGGAATAGGGATTGATAGGCGTCCCCATCCTTTCCCCTTTCTGGGGTAGGTTTTTTCTCGCCTAACCCCCTTACCCCCTTCCCGACGCGGGAAGTCGGAAGGGTTAAACCTACCCCTGAAAGGTTAGGGAGGAGGGCTTGAAGAGTTACTAAAAGGAGTAACCTATGATCTCCGTTGAGGAAGCTAGAGCCATTATTTTAAGCCAGATTAAGGTGCTGGGTACCGAGAAAGTCAATCTGTTTTCTGCATTGGGTAGAGTTTTGGCAGAAGATGTCCTGGCTCCTTTTAACATTCCTCCCTGGAATAACACCGCCATGGATGGATTTGCGGTTAGAGCCCAAGATACCCGAGGAGCTTCCCGAGAACATCCCATCGTTTTGGAAGTGATCGAAGACCTTCCGGCAGGATATGTAGCCAGATATCCGGTCGGACCGGGACAGGCTATTCGGATTATGACCGGGGCACCTATTCCAGATGGAGCGGATGCAGTAGTTCGAGTAGAAGATACCGAACTCATTGACGATCGGCATATTAAAGTGTTTGTTGAAGTGGAGCGAGATCAGGATGTTCGCATGGCAGGCGAAGATGTAAAGCAAGGAACCATTATTTTAGAAAGGGGTGCCCTCCTTCGACCTGCCGATGTGGGTTTATTGGCCTCTATCCAACGATCTTTCGTAGCCGTGTATCAACGACCCATAGTTGCTATTTTATCTACAGGAGATGAACTGGTAGATATCGATGAACCTTTGACAAAGGGGAAGATTGTCAACAGTAATGGCTATTCCCTGGCAGCTCAAGTCCTGGAGTGTGGAGGAATTCCTATTCAGTTAGGAATTGCAAAGGATACCCCAGAGGATCTGGAAGAGAAATTCTCCCACGGACTCAAAGCCGATGTTTTGATCTCTTCAGCGGGAGTTTCCGTAGGGGATTATGATTACGTCAAGCAGGTTTTAAAAAAACTGGGAGCCGATATGCAATTCTGGAAGGTGGCTATGAAGCCTGGGAGTCCTTTAACTTTTGGAATCATAAAAGAAAAACCGGCTTTTGGTCTTCCAGGAAATCCCGTCTCGGCCATGGTGACCTTTGAGTTGTTTGTACGACCCGCTCTTCTCAAAATGGGTGGTCACAAAAGAATATTCCGTCCCCTTCTTAAGGCAATAGCAGAAGAAAATATCAAACCGGTTAAAGGAAAAACTCATTTCGTGCGTGTACGGCTCTCCACAAAGAATGGTCGCTATTATGCTTCCCCCACAGGCCCTCAAGGTTCCGGAATTCTTCGCTCCATGGCCTTGTCCCATGGTCTGGCGGTTATTTCAGAAGGCCAGAACCCCATAAAAGCCGGAGAAGAAGTTCCGGTCATCGTGATGGATCGAAGCTTTGAGGATCGCGAAAGCATGAGCCTTCGTATCGAAGAAACGTTAACCGAAGATAAGGATCTTCATTCCCACGATCCAGGTCATAAAGAACATTGTTGTTGAGAGGTACCGCCCTGTCCTTCCCTCAACGAGGAGGAACAGGTAAAGTGAAATAATGGGGCATTATTAATTCTACCCATTCGCCTTCTACTTGCAGAATTCTGATGAAAGGGATCGAAAGATTTTTATCGCTGATGGAAAAATTTAAACAAACTCGCCTGTTGGTCATCGGGGATATCATGCTGGATGAGTATATCTGGGGAGAGGTTCATCGTATTTCTCCGGAAGCTCCTGTTCCCATTGTAGAGGTTCAATCCGAGAGCTTCCGGCTGGGGGGTGCGGCCAATGTGGCCCACAACATTCGATCTTTGGGTGGAGAGGTTGTACTTTGTGGGATAACTGGGGATGATTTCATGGGGCAAAGACTTAAAGACCTGCTGAAAGGAATAGGAGTCCCTATCCATGGGATTTTTCATGAAGAAGGTCGACCTACTACCTTAAAGACCCGGGTTATTGCCCACAGTCAACAAATTGTCCGATTTGATCGGGAAGTTCGGGGAGATATATCAGAAAGAACAACCCGACAAGCTTTGGAATTTATAGAGGCCCAACTTCCTGAAGTCGATGCGGTAGTTCTGTCCGATTATGCTAAAGGTATGATCACCGTCAAACTTCTCAGGGAGCTGATTCCTCTCTGTCGGCAGAAGGGAAAAATCATTACCGTAGATCCCAAGATCAACCACTTCCCCGAATATAAAGGAATTACCCTCATGACACCCAACCATTATGAAGCGGGACTGGCCCTGAATATGCAACTCAAGAGTGAACAAGATATTCTCCTGGCCGGAAGGAAACTCCTGGAACAATTGGATGCCCAGGCCATTTTGATTACCCGGGGAAAAGAAGGTATGTCCTTGTTTGAAAAGGGAAACCCCCATGTCTCCCATATCTCTACCATGGCCCGAACCGTTTACGATGTAACAGGTGCTGGAGATACTGTCATCGGAACTTTAACTCTGGCTCTGGCCGCCGGCGGCAGTCTCCTGGATTCGGTACTCTTAGCTAACCTAGCTGCCGGTCTCGTTGTGGGCAAAATGGGAACGGCCACGGTTACTCCAGGAGAACTCAAAGAAGCGTTAAACGACCTGTAGAGTGTTCGTACATCTTCATATGTTCGCTTCCTGGGTTATTAACCTTCCATTTCGCTTCCGGTAGATGAAAAACTCTGTTAAAGAATTGTTCCCACAAGGCATGGATTCTGCGAAAATTCCCTGACGCCGTTCCATCGTTTCTTCTCGGATTATTATCCTTCAAATATTTAGCCGATCCCCCTCAACCCCATGATTTTGAGTTATAATATCGTTTCCATGATGTAGAAGGTTACCCACCGAATTCCCCCTGGAGGGTCAGGGAGGTGTTTAGACCTCGGGTCTAACTCTTAACTAACCCGTATGGGAACACCCACCCTAACCCTCCCCGCATGCAGAGAGGGAAGGGTTGCTTTTACCTAAAGGCCCTGCAGGGTCGCCCCTCCCCAGCAGGCAACCCAATGAATAAGATGCGACCTATTCTAAGGTCAGTGGTTGACTGCCGGGTTGCTTTTTTACTCCCAAGTTGAGGGGCTATTTTACTGCATGGGGTTATAACAAAATACCAAATCCAATTTGTCATGGAAGGGATTAAATCGTTAAAAAGAAAGTCGTCATAACAATATCATCTTTTCTTAACCATCTTTTAAGAAGAAAATATTATCGTGGGATAGTACGGATAGCACAATTTAAAAAGACTGGAAGGGAGCTTAACTATGCCAAAACAGCGTTTTACTTTAATTATTTGGAAAACCCGGATCTGGGTATTTCTTTTTTTAGGTTTATTCATTTCCTTCTCTTTTTCTGATCTTACAGCTCAGACCCCTATTTCTGACTCCGGAATTACAAAACCGGAATATCTGGTTTTGATAGTTCTCGATCAGTTACGACTGGAACATTTAGATCGATTCCATATGACTAACCTGAAGGCTCTTCAGCGGGAAGGAACTTTCTTTCAGAATACCTATGTGGGGCATATGACCAGTTTGACCGTGGTCAGTCATCCGGTGATCACCACCGGACTCCTTCCCAAACACCTCGGTTGGGCAGATGGAGTCTTGCGGGATGAAGCAGGGACCCTGGGTAAAAGGGGAGCTTATTACCTTACCATGGAGTTGAAAAAAGATCAATATTTTCAACTTCTGAAAAGCTACGGAGCTCCTTCCCTTCCCGGTCTCCTTCATCAATACAAGGGAGGTAAAACCGTAGCAGTTAGTGTAAAACCCTATGCCGCTTATAGTTTCGGTGGCCCCGGCACCGATATTATTGTCACCTTATCCGGCAAGTATAAATCGGATTCTTATCCGGGATATCCGGATAGCACTTATGCAGGTCTGGTAGGATGGCGAGGCCCTGTAGGGGTTAACGTTCCTTCTTATATTTCACAACCCATAGGTGGACGCTTCTATCTGGATTCCAAAAATACTTATGGAACCGAAGGGAATATTTATCCTTTGGACGGGGATCGTTTCGTTCCGGGGTTGGATCCCAATCACCTGGGTGGAGATATCTGGGCAACCGATGTGGCTTTATCGGTAATGCGAAATGAGCAGGATTGGCATGCCATTTTGATTACCTTGGGAGGTATTGATAAAGTGGGACATATGTTCGGTACCCTCACCGATACCCAGATCTCCCTGGACCCCCTTATGAACATGATTCATATGCCTAATATTGCTCGAGTTGCCGACGAGCAGGTTGGAAGGATCGTTCGGGAGTTAAAAGCCCAGGGAAAGTATGAGAAAACCCTTTTGGTCGTCACGACCGACCATGGAGCTCAGCCTGCAGATTATTTTTACGGGGTAATGAAGCCCGGGCGGAGTGGTGAAAATTTGCATTACGGACGGGCCGAAAATGGAGCTTATCTTTCCCCGAGTCCTGTCCTGAAACCCTTAATCCAGACCCAGAATATCGACTTCAGTATCCAGGACTCTGCCATTCGCGTATGGCTGAAGGACCGATCTGAACCTAAGCTAAAAGAAGCTGCCCGGGTGGTCCTAACTTTGCCGGGGGTTATAGCGGCTTATTACAAGGTTTCTGAAAACGGCGTTTTTCAATACCGTTTAGAGGGAAAAGACTTTGCCGTATTAGATATGGATCAACGCCGATGGTTCGAGGAACACACCGATGAACTTCTCAGTACCATGGCGGCTCCCTATGCCGCCGACGTGGTGGGTGTACTTAAAAATCACGTGAATTATGCCATGGTAGGAGAACACGGTGGACTTCAAGAACCCGTCCAAAGAATTCCCTTGCTTTTCGTTGGACCCAACATTCCTCGTGGAGAGGTTTCTAAAGCACCTGCTCGATTGGTTGATGTAGCCCCTACCATTTTGTCGCTTATGGGGATCGAAATTCCCGAGAAAATGGATGGAAAAGCGCTGTTCTAGCTTATTGTCTGTTGTATCGAAAGAACTCCATTAGATTCCCAAGGAACGGTCAGTTGGTAGCTGGTTAGATGGGTCGTTCCCCATATGATATGCATCAAGTTAAGGATTAGGCCTGGGGTCTAGACATCCCCCTTGCTCCATAGGTACCAGGCTAAGGTACCCCACCCTGTCCCTCCCCCGTTTCACAGGGAAGGGAACTTCGCTTCAAAGTTCCTTCCCCTGCAAAACGAGGGAGGGACAGGGTGAGGGTGCCCCCCGGATCTCACTTTTATCCTGGCGCGTATGGGAAGGAAGGATAAGGAAGTTTTGCTATAAATATAAATAAATTGCCTCTATCAGGTTTTAAGGAAGATCAAAGTCACGGTAGCTGCCCCTGGTACTAACCCGAAGGCGAAAGACAAGGAACAGTGGACAGAGAACCCTCAGGCTTTCACTTCTTCTACGCTTTTCGGTAACTCCTGCAAGAAACCAGCGTCAATCCGATAAATCACATCCCCGGATTTGGTTCGTGTATAAATCAGACCATTGTCTGTCTTCTTTCCGAGGATAAGCGTGGTGATCTCTTCATCACCTTTCTTCCAGAGCGTGATTTCTACTTCAGGTTTATCAAAACCATAATCACCATCGGACATTTGATCTTTTGGAACGAGTTCTTTAAATTTCAAAAATTGAAGATCGGTTAAGAGGTTTCCTACCCGCCAGTCCTTAGCCTTTGCTTTTTCAGGTTCAACGAGTCTCCATTCCTTACCGGATTTTTGAAAAGTAAAGGTCTTATCCGGGTATTTGAGCGTAATTTTTTCGACGTCCTCTCGATTAAAGGAAACGAGGGTCTTATCTCGAAGATCCATGGGGGTCTTTGTGAGGGTTTTGACAATGGTCGAATCTACCAGATAAACAGAATTACTTTCATTGGTTTTAACATACACTCCGGATCCTTCTTCCTTTCCGACCCAAAGGGTTTTAGGATTCTCCTTATCTTTCTCCCAAAGATTTACCTGAATTTTAGGCGTATTCAGACCATAAGTTGCCAGATCCTGGGGGTTATCATGGGTAAACTCTTTAACCTTGAGCCCTCTTACTTCTGTTAAGATGTCCGAGATAGCAGACTCATCGGCTTTTACCTGCTCGGGTTGTGTCAGGTTCCAGTCTTTATCCGAGACTTTCTCGGCTATCAAATCCATACCTTCTCGCTGGATCTGGACCTTTTTGATATCTCCTTTCTCAAAGGCAAGCACCGTTTTATCCCGGAGATCCATGACCGTCTTGGGAAAGTCTTTGGTCAGGTCATCGGGAACTAAAAATACATTATGGGTTCCTTCCCGTTTAGCATAAATTCCCTTTTTGGACTCGTCAGATTTACCCAGGAGGAGTGTTTTTTGAGCCATGTCATCCCCTACCCATAAAGTAACCTGTATGGGAGGGTTATCCAATCCATACTTACTCAGGTCTTCCGGATTTTCTTCTATAAATTCCTTGATTCTGGTGAAATTTAATTTTGTCAGGATACTGGTAATTCTATCCTTATCCCCTTTGTACTCTCCGGGTTGTGTTACTTTCCAGTCCCCACCGGTAGCTTCTGCAACCATTTTGTTTTTATCCACGGTGAACTCCAATTTCTTTACTTTATCTGTTTCAAAAGCAACAATGGTTTTATCCCGAAGGTCGAAAACCTTTTTATTGAGATCGTCCCGAAGGAATTTATCAATAAGATAGATTTTTGGATCTACATTTCTCTGGGCATATACGTAGAGTTCAGTGGGAGTCAAATCTCCAAGGTAAAGGGTTTGATAGGTCGATTGGTCCTTAAGTTTAAGGGAAACTTGTAGAAAAGGTTTTACAAGCCCATAATCCGCAAGTTTAGGGGTTCCCTCATCTACAGACCGGTCACTTTGAGCGTTTTTAAGCCGGTTGATGAGGGATTCGACTGCTTTGTCGTCGGCTTTTGCCTGGATAGGTTCTTCCAGGGTCCATCCGCCATCACTTTTCTTGGCCACAATAGTCCCTTCTGGTCCAATTAATTTGATTTCCTGTACATCTTGCTCCGAGAAGAGGAACAGCTTTTTCTTGTCTTCTTCAATTTTAGCTTGTTTTGCAGCAAATTTAACCTCGTAAAAATAATAATACCCTCCTAACAAGGCTAAAATAAGAAGTAAGATGACCGTAGCTCTGAAATTCATTCAAAGACCTCTACCTCATACGTCATGTGTAATGGGTTGGGACGGGTGGAGTGATCTCATTACACATGACGTAGTAGATATTATTTGTGACGTCTTCTCTCTACATAAACCACAATACCCGTAATAAGAACGGCAAGGGGTAACAAAACCACAGGCACCCAGAACATCACCCGGCCTTGAACTGCGTTCAGAAGAATAGGTTGAGATTGAGGCTGCTTAGGACGGATAGCGATGAGATTCTCTTCTTCCAGTAACCAGCTCACCGTATTTAGGAAGAGATCTCCATTACCCTGGAGATTAAATCCAGAATCACTAATAAAATCGGAATCTCCAAAAACCACAATTCGAGCTTTAGTTTTTTTGGATTCTTGATCTTTTTGTTCTTCGGTTTTAGATTCCCCTTCCTTTTTAGGTTCCTCCTTACTTTCCACCGTAGCCAGAGCGGCTACCGAAACCGGACCTTTAAGGTCTTTATCCTTATCAAAACTGGCCATTCCTTGTTTGAGTCTGGCAATATCGGTTTCTCCCCAGCTTTCCGGACTTGTTTTTGCCAGAGATTGGGCTGTAATCCCTTCGGGAAGCTGTTCCGCAACCCCTACAGATCGGGCCCAGGGGAAGAAACAGGCAATATGAAAGTCTCTGGTAATCTCATGGGGTTCATATTCTACTACAACGGGTACGGTTGGCTCTGCGCCGAATACACGACTCAAACGATCTACGATTACGTCATTCCCGATCTTAAATCCGTATTTAGCCAAAAAAGTAACCAGTCCGGGAGCATTTTCTGGATCGATCAGAACGAGAAGTTTACCGCCTCGTTTGATGTATTCCTCCAGGTTATCCAGTTCCTTAGGCAAAAGATCTTTTTTGGGTCCGTTGATAATGAAAAGCGTGGCATCATCAGGAACCTTCTCCTCTCGTAATAACAAAAGTTCTTTGACTTCATAATTTCGGTCTGTGATGGCCTTTTTAACCTGACTATATCCTCTGGCACCCGACTCATTCAAATTTCCTTCATCGTGTCCGGTTAGAAAATAAACTACTTTCTTTCCTTCTCGAATTACTTTAAGAATCGCATTGGTAATAGCCTGCTCCGAGCTATCTGTAATCTTTTCTCGTTTGTTTCCACTTTCCAAAACAATGGTTCCGTAATCTCGAATTTCATAGGCTTTAGCCTTACCTGGATTACGATCCGGGTCTACGATCTCGTATTTAAAATGAGAAGAATGGTAAGCATATCGATCCAGGACATCGTTGATCCCTCGTTCTTCTCCTTTTCGATAGAAAGCAACGGCCTGAACGTCCCGGTCCAGAGATTTGAGAATCTTGACGGTCTGATCGGACAGGCTGTTTAACTTGGCCGTGGTAAAATCCCAACGATAATTATGCTTTACTGAGATAGCCTCCACAATGCTGATAATTCCTAAGACTATAAAAATCATGAGGGTTACGTTGGCGCCATATCGGGTCGTGCGTTTTCCAAAAAGCCTTTTAACTCCTTCGAAGTTGAAATAAAGGTAGGTCAACAAGGCCAACAGTCCAACGATTAAAAGGACCGAAGCTACAGGGGTCAACTGGGATCGGATAACATAAATTACACCACCACCTAGGGTCAGAATCAGTCCGGCCAGACCTATTATAGAGGAATATTTTCGTAGCATGCCATGACGTGAAAGAATAGATGCATGGAAGAATGAAGAAGTGAAGAGTTTCTCCTATCTCCCATGCTCCTATTCTCCCTCTCTGTTTTTTAGCCTCGCCATTTATTGGACTCCAGGGATCTTAAGGTCAAAAACAAGAAAAACAGAGTAAAATTCAAGTAGTAGATGAGATCTTTGGTGTCGACGATGCCTTTGGCAAAGTTTTGAAAGTGCTCGATAATGGAGAGATGCCGAAGAACGCTTCCCAGGGTAGGACCCGTGTTCTCGGCAGAGAATCCGATAACCCAAAATATAATAAGAACTCCAAAACTAGCTACTGCAGCTATAATTTGATTTTCTGTCAGGGTAGAAATTAATATTCCCAGGGAAATAAATGCAGATCCCATCAAGAAAATGCCTAAATAAGCCGATATAAAAGGCTTAATATCCGGCCTTCCTACCCAGGCGATTAAGATCGGGTAAACCAGACTCAAAGCCAGCATGATGGCAAAGACCGTTACACAGGCCAGAAATTTCCCCAGTACCACTTCGATATCCCGAATGGGATACGTCATGAGCAGCTCAAAAGTACCCAGCCGTTTCTCCTCGGAGAATAACCTCATGGTGAGAATCGGCATCATCAAGAGGATAATAACTGCCATATTGCTAAACAGGGGATTGACCACACCTTCGGTAATATTGAGATTAGCCGCAGCAGCCGGTTGTTGCATGGCTTGAAAACTGATCATGCTATAGAAGGTGACAATAGCCGAGAAGAAATATCCTGTGATGACCAGGAAGATAAACAGGACTACATAAGCAATGGGCGAGTAAAAATAAGATCTTAATTCTTTTTTAAAGAGATAGAAGATATTCCGCATGTTCTTTTGTCTATCGTCCGTTGTGCGTTGTTTATATCAGAGGATGGCAGGAAAGAAACAACAAACAACGAACAATGGACAACGGATCTATCCTTCTTCTTCAGTAACCAATTTGACAAAAACGTCTTCCAAACTGACTTCCACCGGGCGCAACTCCAGCAACCCATTTCCACTCTGGACGATGGCATGTGCCAAATCTCGGCGGACATCTCTATCTTTAGAAGCTTCAACTTCGTAATTGAAAATATTTCCGGTTACCTGGTCTTTCCTTTGAACTCGATTAACTCCGTTTACCTCCCTCAAGATTTTCAAAACAACCTCAGACGGTCCATCTACCTGAAGTAAAATACGGCGGGATGTCTGAGATCGAGAAGTAAGATTCTCTGTGGTATCTTCTGCCACCACCTTCCCCTGGTTGATGATAACAACCCGTTGACAGATCATACTGACTTCTGGAAGAATATGGGAACTCAGAATAATAGTTTTTTCGGTGGCAAGCTCTTTGATAAGATGACGGATCTCGGTGATTTGTTTGGGATCCAATCCCATGGTAGGCTCATCTAAAATAAGAACTTCAGGATCATTGACGAGGGCCTGGGCCAATCCTACACGCTGTCGATATCCTTTAGAAAGATTTTTAATCATTCGATTGGATACACTTTCAAGTCCACAATTTTTAATAACCTGCTGGATTTTCTCCTTCCGGAGTTTTTTAGGTACACCCTTAACTTCGGTTACAAAATTCAAATAGGCCGAAACCTCCATGTCATTGTAAATAGGAACATTTTCCGGCAAATACCCGATCCTCTTTCTGACTTCCAGGGAATCTTTAAACACATCATATCCCGCAACGGTTGCCGTTCCGCTGGTTGCCGGCATGAATCCCGTTAAAATTCGCATGGTGGTTGTTTTACCTGCTCCATTAGGACCTAAAAACCCTAAGATTTCACCCTTTTCTACCCGGAAAGAAACCCCCTGAATAGCAGGAAGTGTTCCATAGTACTTGGTTAAATTCTCTACCGCAATCATCCTTGATTTCCTCCTTCCTAGGTTATTGAAACTCTCAGGTGAGATAAGCAAGCAATCTCTTTATGTGGTGAGGGCCGAAAAAGTAATAACTTACGCCAAGCCTTTAAGTTAGATTTTAAGCAGATTAAAAAGTTCCATCTTCTCATACCTTAAGGTTAAAACGATGAAATAAAAAGGTTGCCTTTGACCATCTAGATTCAGGGTTTTTAATCACCTTAACAGGAACTTTTAAAACTTGTCAAGACTCCAATTATTTAAAGAGTTTATTCTCTCTACAACCACATTTGCCCTACTCAATTTTGAACCTGGCCATTAAAAGAAAATAATTGTGGCATGATTGGAAAAACCATGGATATTTCGTTTGTCTGATGGATAGAAAGGTACGCATGATGAACAGTTTTAGATTTAAATATTTCCAAAGCAAAGATAAGCAAATTATTCTGACCCTTTCGGGTTCTCAGTTTCTTAGACCCTCTCTACGAAGTAACCTGCTCCTGTATGGATTCCTGGGTTTAGGGATCTACGTGATAATCTGGATGTTGCCGGTTTATGCCGAGACGGATTTGCAGCAGGTGCCGATAGTTCAGGTTTTTGATGAAGCCTGGCAGCGGATTGACTCGGAATTCTATGATCCTCACTTTAATGGCGTAGACTGGAAGAAAATGCGGGAAATCTATCGCCCTCAGGTTGAGAAAGCTGCAACGAGAGCAGAGGGATATGAGATCATCAACCGAATGATCTCGCAATTGAGGGCTTCTCATACCCATTTATACACACCTGATCAACCTGCGTATTATCAACTGGCTGCCATCTTCGGAAAGAGGGTGAGTGGATATTCCCTGGCTTTTGGGGATAAAGAAGTTCGTTATACAGACATAGGTATTCTGACGGTAACCACACCCCGGGGTATCTTTGTAAAAGGGGTTCTTGAAGGAAGTCCTGCCCAAGAAGCAGGCATTCAGGTAGGAGATCAAATTTTGGAAGTAGATGGGAAGCCCTTTGAGCCGGTCGCATCGTTTCGTAATAAAGCAGGACAGCCTGTTCGCATTCTGATTCAAACGGCAGCTTGTAAAGATGAGTCCTCTGACAAATCCAGAACAGACCCTTGTGTCCGTCCGAGTCCAGAAGAGAAAACGGTAATCCCCAGGGAGGTAGACCCTAACCAGATGTTTCTGGAAGCCGAAAAGAAAAGTATTCGAATCTTTGAGGAGGATGGAGTCAAGATAGGGTATATTCATATCTGGTCTTATGCAAGGGAAGTCTATCAAGATGCTTTTGTGGAAGCTATTGTAACCGGTGAATTCGCCAAAGCCTCAGCATTAATCGTAGATTTACGGGATGGGTGGGGCGGAGCGAGTCCTGAGTACCTGAACGTTTTTAATAAAAATGTGCCTGTTATGGCCACTGCCTCCCGGTCGGGCGATAAGCGTAAGTACGACCCTCAATGGAGGAAGCCGGTAGTCTTTCTTGTTAATGAAGGTACTCGAAGTGGGAAGGAAATGCTGACCTATGGATTCAAGAAATACCGTCTGGGTAAAGTTGTCGGTACGCCAACTGCAGGTGCTGTTCTGGCAGGCAAACCTTTTTATCTATCCGATGGGTCTTTATTGATGGTTGCTGTTAGAGATGTCTGGGTAGATGGCGAACGCCTAGAGGGAAAGGGAGTTCAACCGGATATTTACGTAGATTTTCCCGTGGAATATGCCAAAGGTTATGACCCCCAGCGTGCCAAAGCCTTAAAGGTCTTAGCCGAAGAAGTTAAACAGTCCAAGCAAGAATCGTAACTGAAGTATGGGAGTGTGGAGGTGTGGGAGTATGGAGGTGTGGGAGTATGAAAGAATAAGTAGCTACCTCTACTCCCACACCCCCTGCTAACTCACCCTCTTACTATTTCCTTTATCCCTCGTAGGGGGATAATAGTCCAATCTGGGCGGTTATTAAGTTCATGGTTAAGTTCACGTATGGCCTTATCTAAGAGAAAGGTTTTTAATAAAATATCCAGTTCCTCTGAATCTTTGGGAATAAAGGGTGCGCTTTTGGTGGTATCCAAATAAGATTTTAAAAAGGCACTTCCCATAGACTTGTACCAAAAATCCGTCCAGGGTTCTAACACAGGAATATCTTCAGGCCTGAGGGAGGTATGCTTGAGGAGACCGGTATAAGCCGCATAGTGGATGGATCTTAACATGCTGGCTACATCTCTAAGTGGGGAGCGTTTGAGTTTTCTTTCACTGAGAGCTTTCGTCGGATCACTTTCAAAGTCAATGATTACAAAATCTTTTCCTGTATAAAGAACGTGTCCTAGATGATAATTTCCATGGATTCTTATCTTTACGGTGGATATTTTCCTCTGCAGGATCGTTCTGAAATGATCCATCACGTTTTTTTCGAGATTTAAAACCTCTTCTGCTTCCTTTCTTATATTTTGTAAGGGACGTTCCGACTCAGGAAGGGTATTCAAATTTTTCCGTAAAAGTTGGAGAACCCTCCTGGCAGAGCTTCGCATGGATTGATAAACAGATCTTTGATAAAGGGTTGAGAAGGGTTCAGGGGAAAAGTTAGGGTCTTCTGAATTCGAAGCGAGCGCCAGGTGCAATTCGGCGGTTCTCTTTCCTAAAAGCTTAACCATCTCAAAATAGGCTCCCATCACCAGGTCTTGAAGGGAAGATGGGATCTCGACTTTTAGGAGAGAAGCCGATAATTTGGGTATCTGTTGAATTTCGCTCCTTCGGGAGAGTACCCGATCGAAATATCTTTCAACCGCACTAAGGGTAAAAGTCCAAGCATCTCCCTGATTCGGAACAAAACTTTGAAGGATTCCCAGGGTCATGGGTTGAGACCCGGGTTTTCTATATTCTATCGCACCTACAAAAGAGGGGGTATAGGGGAAAGACACGGTTTCTGTAAGAAATCTTCCTATTTCCAGATCTGGATGGGTCCCTTCCTCTAGGTATCTAAATAATTTAAGGAAGAATTTATCACCGTATAGGAAAGAAGGTTTTGGCTTCTCGG
>JAUQPW010000133.1 GCA_030550175.1 bacterium | reverse complement strand
ATACTCCCATACTCCCACACTCCCATACCTCCACACCTCCACACCCCCACACGCCTTCCTTTCTTACTTTTTCTGAACCACTTCTCCTTCTTCGATCTTTGGCTTCTCCGACGAGTTCTTGGGATCGTTTCCGTTGGGGTTTAGGATGAGTTCTTTCAGATCCCTGCTTCCGGTATCGGCTTTTTCATCCAGCCTGGTTGTGATTTCCTTTTTTTGATTTGTAAAATAAGCAACATTAATTCCGCACACAATCTCTACTCCTTTATTTTTTTAAGATATCATTTAAAAATTCCGTTCCACTACCCTACCTGCTTTATATTCTTATACCTGGACTTGGAGGAGTCAAGGAAATCTTCGGTTAATAAGGGATCCGAGAGCACGAATTTAATTTAAGCCAGGAAGTTTCAATAACTTAACAGGAGGTCAGGAGGAAAATTATTTTACGTAGTTAGCTCTTTTCATTCCGCAGAAAGGACAGAAGTTACTGTAGCTCGGGATTTGTTGTTCGCAGCACTGACAGAAAATATATCTAAATCCCGGTAATACCGGCTCTTGTTTCGGAGTGTTTTTTACCGCTTTTTGTTGTTTGATATTTTTATTTTTCTCTAATTCTTTGAAGGCAGAGCCTAAAAAGGCAAAAAGGCCCATTCCCAGGCTAAGAGCCAGTGTCGCCGTGCCCAATATCCCGAGTCCTAATCGGTTACCGGTTCTTTCTCGATAGCCACAGCTAGGGCATTCATAAAGGTCTTTGTATCCATCAATAGCGTAAAACTCCATTTGAACTCTTGGAGTATGGTGATAGCAGTATCTTCTAGCCATATTGTAGGTTTTAATTCTAAGATGCAGCATGATCGAATGGACGTATTTTACTTAAAACATTCCATTCTTGTCTTGCCAGCGAATTCAAAGGCAAAGGAAATTGTTCTAAAATGGAACTCCTTATTCGTAAACACTGCATAATAAAACAAATATGAGTAAAGTAAAATAAATGAGTTTCAGCACTTAAACAGATTGAGAAGTTGCCTCAAGTTGCATTCCAGGGCCTCTCAGGGTTTAAAATTGCCGGCTAAGTTCGCCCCTGGAGGTCTATTTTGCCTTTGAGATATTTTCTTAATGCCAAAACACACGAACCTTGTATTCAGCAAAAGATAAGCCAGCCTTGATTGTTTCAATTTGATTCTTGTTGGGGGACGTGATGGGTTGAGGCCGGATTGGTAGTTCGTATATCGACGATGAGGTTTTGTCGAACCATTATGGCAAAATCTAACAAGATAAGTTGTAAAGTTTGCAGGTTCTGCTGGAACTTGGGATCTTTCTCAAACTGGTCAAATTCGTCGCTGAACCGGATGGTAGTACTGACTTCCATTTTTTAATCTAGGTAGGTAAAGCCTATTTCGCGCAGTCCTGGAGATGAAAGACTCGCCGGTTCCGCGAAATAAGGTCTATGATAAAGTTTTTAAGGTGAATTTCCTTGAAGGCGACATTTAAACCTTCCATAAGCTCCCCGATACACCAGATACTCCGAAGTTCCGGTTGGAGAGGCAGCCGTGAAGGAAAATCGAATGGTTCCAAAGGTCATGGCGTTTTTATCTAGTTGTTCTATAAAAAAAGTATTATCTATACTTCCATCCGGCTTTACTTCGGTCCCTTCATTGGTGATAAGGGTAAAGTCGTTGTAAGATAACCGACGTGAAGTATCTGATAAATTCTTTGCAGAAGCTTTAATGATTACAAAATTTAAAAACAGATTGTTAAACTTAGCATCCTTCAGGGTTGTTGCCTCGAACCGGAACTTGATTAAGGGATTTCCATTGGAGGATATCACAATGCTATCCCTGCAATCAAACTCTTCTTCCACAAACGGCATGACAGGAGAGCTATTCTCTATATCCGCTATATGTTCCTGTCTCTCCAGTTGACTTAATTTTATCTTTCTCTTCATGAGGTAGTTGGCTATCTTTCCAAAATCAATATCCGATCTTTTGTACTCTAAGATTTTATTATCTTGAGTGATAACTTCAACCTTTTCCTCGTTTCGGATCATGTACCCCTTTGATCGGATGGCCTTACCATCCTTCAGATAGATGAGATTGGTTTCTACAAATTGAAATACATTTTTATCTCCTGGGGTTCTCTTCCAGTCAATGTCACTCACAGGTAAATTCTGCTGTTTTCCGTCCTTAAGAGAGATCACCATTCTGGAGTCAAAAATCTTATACTGGGCTGCTGAATAAGACTGGCCACTTTGGGTGTAAACCTCAAAACCCCAGGTCAGATAAGAAGAAAACAAAAGGGTGCTTATCATCCATATAGTTGCCTTGATCATTTTCCTCATGACCGGCTCCTTTAAAAATCGACGTGGAAGATTCTTGATCCCTCAAGATGAGAAAAGACTTCAAGCCATCCATATGGCAAATAGTAGACAGAGGGGAAAATAACACGGAGAATTAAAAATTGTCAATTAACAATTTTTAATTTTTAATTGAGATGATCTTGCGTTTATCCCTTTGGATTTCCCAAGGGATTTTGGTGCCTGGCCTGAACCGCTTCACTGCAGGTTGCACAGGGGCAGAGATTTCTCAAATACTCGGCACCGTACAAACTTTCATGGGCATCTGCCCATTTAACACTAACGCCCTGACCCGGAAAGCGGCGAATTTCAACGGGTTGAACTGCCGCCGGAGGGAAAGTCTGATTTTTCTGCCTTACTTCCAGGCATCCTTTACAGGGGCAAAGGCTTCGGAGTAAATCGAAAGAATAGATGCTATGGTGATGGTCTCCCCAATCAACCCCTAGAGCATAACGCCCCACCTGACTGAGCCAGAGTGGCTGGAACTTTTCAGGTAGAGGTTGTATAACATTGAGTTCCATGAAAATAAACTATCAGCCACGAAGAGTGTAAAAGTATGGGGGTATTTGCCCTTCCACTCCCACACTCCCATACTTTTCGCAGCCCTTCATGGATTCTTTAAAAGACTTAATTCAAGTAAATGGGAATTACCTGACCGCAGGAACATCGGTTCCCTTGCAGATCATATTTTAAAATACTATGCCAGGAACGTCGGATAAGAAGCTTTTTACAGTTCGGACAATAGGTATTTGCACCATCTGAGAATACATTACCCACGTAAACGTACTTAAGACCTACTTCCATGGCAATTTCCCGAGCCTGTTCTAAAGTTTCCTTAGGAGTTGGGGGTAAATCTAACAGCTTGTAGTCTGGGTGGAAGGCCGTAAAGTGTAAAGGTACTTCGTCCCCCAGATTATCCAAAATCCATTTGGATAGCTCTCTAGACTCCTCCTTTGCATCATTGAGAGTTGGAATCATAAGATTGGTAATCTCGATCCAAACGGATGTTTCATGTTTGAGGATCTTTAAAGTTTTCAGAACTGGTTCCAGATGACTGAGGGTGATTTTGGAATAAAACTTTTCGGTAAAGGCTTTTAGATCCACATTGGCGGCGTCAATATATTCATAAACCGATTTGAGGGCTTCCTCGGTCACATACCCGTTGGTTACCATTACATTTTTCAATCCATACTGCCTGGCGAGTTTAGAAATATCCCTTACATATTCTGCCCAGATGGTAGGTTCATTGTAGGTATAGGCAATACTTGGGCATCGGTATCTCAGGGCGTTAAAAACAACGGCTTCTGGGGATAATTCCCTTGAATTGACCTGATCAGCCTTTGCTTTGGAGATGTCCCAGTTTTGACAAAACTTGCACCCCATGTTACATCCTGCCGTACCCATGGAAAAAATCTTGGTACCGGGCAGAAAGTGAAATAAAGGCTTTTTCTCTATGGGATCGATATGGATGGCCGCAGGTCGTCCGTAACCCAGGGAGTAAAGCTTACCGCCTATATTTGCACGAATAAAGCAAAACCCAGTCTGACCTTCCCCAATTTTACAATACCTGGGACAAAGATAACAATAAACCTTGTTATTTGGGAGCGGTTCCCAGAAATCAGCTTCCTTTAAGTCTACTTCTTCAACTCCAGGAATCTCTTTTACAAGGGCTTCATTCATAAAACTCCACACCCCTTTTAAGAAGAAACATTAAAGAATAAAAAGTTTTATACTTACATTTATTATAATATACCCTTTTAAAGGGATTAAATCAAGTAAAGTCCCCCAAGGAACCCATCCCTTTACTTTCTTTCTCGAGGCTTTAAAGCCACTCCTGCCTATTTACAGTTTTTATATATTCCTCCACGAAGGACCCTGTTTGAGACGCGGGGACTTAGGGACGCGGAGACACGGAGACATTCCCCCCCCCCATCCCTCAGTCCTTGCGTCGCCGCGTCTCGCACCCGGCGTGCCTAAGTCCCCGCGTGTCAGAATTTTTTTAACTGGGTTATCAGCACCACCGTAATATTATAGGTTACACCGGCTTCATTTGCTTTTCTGATGAGGGTTTTACAAATTTCTTCGGGGGATTTTTTCTCCAAAACTATGGCCTGAATCTCTTCATCGGAAAGCATATCCCATAGTCCATCGGTACAGAGAAGAATTCTATCTTCGGGATTCAAGGGATGTT
The DNA here is from genome assembly GCA_030550175.1 of bacterium. Taxonomy (GTDB): domain Bacteria; phylum Moduliflexota; class Moduliflexia; order Moduliflexales; family JAUQPW01; genus JAUQPW01. The sequence goes on along the minus strand of JAUQPW010000133.1, from coordinate 7,674 downwards.
CATGATATTCGGCATCAAGACCAAAGGGAATTCCGACGGCTTGGGTAATACGATTTTTAAGGGGACTCACCCGTGCTTCTTCTTTACTCATCTTCCCAAGCCTTACCAGATCGGCCACATGGGAATGATCTTGGGTAATCTGAAGGATATATGAAGTATTAATCACATACACCCTCGAATCACCCACATGACAGGTATAAAGGGTGTGATCATGAACAAAAGCAATGACAAGGGTAGATCCCATGCCGAGGTATTCCTGGTTTGCTAAAATCATTTCCAGGATTCCTTGGTGGGTTATTTGAATAGCCCGAATCATAGTTTCTTTAATTTTTTCCCGCTTCCTTTTCATCTCAGAAATACGCTTCAGGGTAAAGTATTCAGCGGCTATTCTGATCGCATGGGAACTGGCTACCTCTCCGGCGTTATGTCCCCCCATCCCATCTGCAACAAAAAATATATCCTTCTCGGGCAAAAGAAGGTAGCAGTCCTCATTATTTCTTCTTTTCCTTCCCCGATCTGTGGCTCCATAAACAAATTCTTTCTTCACTTTGCCTCCTGGATTAAGCCATTTTATAGGAAATCCATTCCCGGTTACCTGATTTTTGGTAATACCAATTTTCATGCCATCTTATTTTCCGTTTTGAATCAGCTTTATTATCAATTACTTAGCCTCTAAAAGCTTTCCCTCAAAAACCTCAGACCGTCGATATTCCTTTTAAAAACCATCCAATTATTAGACGCCGGTGGGAAATCTATGATAAAGAAAGATGGGATGGTCATTTTATGGTATTCAAATAATTCGCGGGTACCCCTTGACTTTCCGCTCAAAATGAGGTTAAAAATAATAAACTGATATTGCGTTGAAGCCAGAAGGTTCTTCAAATTTTAGGAGTAAGTTTTCAGTGATCGGCTATGAGTGATCGGCTTGAGAAACCGGGGTACCCTTTGAATCCCTTTTCAAGGGCCGAAGGCTTATGGTCGTTGGCTGAAGACTTTTTAAAAATGCCCACAACGTATAAAAATTTTATTGACGGGGAATGGGTGGAGTCTTCTTCGGGTAAAACTTTTCCCAATATAAATCCGGCCAATACCGATGAGGTTATAGGTTATTTTCAGCAATCTAATGTAGAGGATACGCGAAGGGCGATAGAAGCTGCCGTCCGTGCCCAGGAGAAATGGGCGAAAATTCCGGCACCTAAGCGCGGTGCGATCCTTTACAAAGCAGCTCAGATGGTGGCCAATCGGGTCGATGAACTGGGGGAGATTTTAACCCGGGAAGAAGGAAAAACGATTGGAGAAGGGAAAGCAGAAGTTCTTCGAGCTTCTCAAATTCTAAGTTTCTTTGGAGGCGAAGGGGATCGATTTCTTGGAGATGCTGTTCCATCCCCCCGAGAGAATGTATTTGTCTTCACCATGCGGAAGCCCCTGGGTACAGTCTCTCTCATTACCCCCTGGAACTTCCCCATTGCAATTCCGGCCTGGAAAATCGCTCCGGCTCTGGTTTCCGGGAATACCGTCATTTTTAAGCCTGCTTCCTTAGCACCCCTAACTTCCTTAAAGCTGGTAGAAATTCTCCATGAGGCGGGGCTTCCCAAGGGAGTTTTAAATTATATTACGGGACCCGGTTCCACCGTAGGGCTTGAGATGGTCACCAATAAAGCCATCAAGGGAGTTTCCTTTACAGGATCTTGTGCCGTAGGACAGGGAATTTATCAACATACCCAACAAAACATGGTCAGAACCCAACTAGAAATGGGAGGTAAAAACCCCACCATTGTTTTAGCCGATGCCAACCTGGAAGAAGCGGTTAACATAACTATCAACGGTGCCTTCTTCTCTACCGGCCAGCGGTGTACGGCCACCAGCCGGGTTATCGTGGAAGAACCCATTCTGGATAAATTTACCCAATTGCTCATCGAGAAAACGAAAGCCCTCAAAGTAGGGAATGGTCTGGATCCTTCGGTTCAGATGGGTCCTTTAGTGGATGAAACCCAGTTGAAAACCGTGTTGAGTTACATTGAAATCGGGAAGAAAGAAGGGGCGACTCTTCTCCTGGGTGGGAATCGATTAACCGGTAAGGAATATGATAAAGGCTATTTTGTGGAGCCGACCATCTTCAAGGATGTAAAGCCTACCATGCGGATTGCCCAGGAAGAAATCTTTGGTCCGGTCCTGGCCATTATGCCCGCAAAAAACTTCGACGAGGCCCTGGAGATTGCCAATAATGTTCAGTTTGGGCTCTCTGCGTCCCTCTGCACCACAAATCTATCCCGAACCTTCGAGTATGCCAATCGCATTGAAGCAGGGGTCGTTAACGTCAATCTCCCCTCTGCCGGAGTCGATTATCATGTGCCTTTCGGCGGTATGAAAGACTCTAGCTCAGGGCATCGCGAACAAGGTCGGGTAGCCATTGATTTCTACACCGAGCTTAAGACGGTTTACATTAAATATTAACTGATCAGACAGTGGGCAGTAGGTTATGGATGATGATTAACGATCTCTATAAAAGCACAGGTCTTTCCATGCCAGACTTAACTCTGTGCTATTTTCTGCCAACGGCCTGTTGCCCACTGCTTTTTACCCTTTCGGCCGCCAGGCGTACCGTCTGAAAGTGGATATCGACGGTATCCTGGATATTCTGGGCATAACCACCTGCCATGGTGATAGCAACGGGAATTCCTGCTGCCTGACAAAGTTTAAAAACCATGCGATCCCGTTCGGCGAGCCCCTGTTTGCTCAAAGCAAGTCGTCCCAATTTATCGTCAAAATAAGGATCTGCACCGGCCAGATAAATGGCAAGCTGGGCGTTGGCCAGTTCGAGGGCCCGGGAGACGCCCCATTCCAATGCCTGCAGATAGGTGGTATCGTCTGTTCCATCCTCTAACTCCACATCGAGGTCGCTCTTTTCTTTATCAAAGGGAAAGTTATTCGCCCCATGGATGGAAAAGGTGAAGATCGTTGGATCTCTTGCCAGAATTGATGCCGTGCCGTTTCCTTGATGGACATCGCAGTCTATGATTACCACGCGTTGTACATGTCCTTCCGCCTGCATGGCTCGAGCTGCGATAACGCTGTCATTAAACACACAATATCCTTCACCGTGATCTCGGAAGGCATGATGCGTTCCCCCGGCCAGATTAGCAGAAAATCCATCAATCAAGGCATTATGGCAGGCTCCAATCGTTCCTCCCACCGAACGGCGGGCACGTTCCACCATGGCCGGAGACCAGGGAAATCCGATACGTCGCAATTCCCTGGCTGTCAGTTCCCCATTCTTCACCCGTCGTACGTATTCCGGATCATGGACCCGCTGGATCTGCTCATCGGTAGCAGGATCAGGAACCAGCAACTCCCCAGGCCCTGCAAGCCCTGCCTCTATAACCCGCTGTTTGAGAAGTGAATACTTTTGCATCGGAAAGCGATGTCCCTCTGGAAGAGGAAGTACGAAGTGGTCACAGTAAAACATTTTCATAATTTATCGACGACTCAATAAAAGATATCACCCTTCTAATTCCATTTCTACATTGAAACATCGCATAAACTGTAGGGGTAGCTACAAGGGGTTGCCCTGTTTAAGGGCGACCCCGGGTGATCGCCCTGTAAGTTATACGATATTTCTATTTAGCCTAAGCAATCCCAAAACCAACAGGAAGGAATAGGTATCTATCCCCGCAAACCGACTACTATCAAACATGCCCAACCTCCCAGGAATGCCAGACCACCGAGAGGAGTAATCGCACCCAACCATCGAACTCCGGTAAGGCTGAGAAGATAGAGGCTTCCAGAAAACAAGATGGTTCCCAGGACAAACAGCCAGCCGCTGGCTACAACCAGGGACCCAGGCCACCGGGTATAAGCCCAGCCCACAGCCAGCATAGCCAACGCATGATACATCTGATAACGCACCCCTATCTCAAAAACGGTAAGCATATCGCTTGATAATCGTCCCCTTAAGCCATGGGATCCAAAGGCTCCGGCAACTACTCCCAGAAAGGCCGAGATGGCACCTAAGGAAAAGAAGAGTCGTTCCATACTCATAAACCTGAGGCCTCAACGGCTAAATTCCCAGGTATGCCCAAAGAATCTGCTTGAGATCTCCTACTCTTGTACTAGCTGGATAGAAAGAGGTTATTACTTTATAGGTTATCTTTTAGTTTTTCTCAACTAAAATTTTGTGGCGTTATATGAAAAAAGCCAAATTGAAACTTCGGAAGATGCTTCTTTAGACTTTGTTCGCCTCACTATGGGTAAGAATCACTATACATTTCAAGGCTTTCGAAATAATTATCCCCATGATGCCCATACGCTTATAGATTTTCTCAAGTGGAGGTAGGTCCGTCTATGGGGACGGAGATCGAATAATCCGAAAAAAGAAGACTATTATTTCCCATTGGTCAAAAACGATCCTGATTTTCTTCGTCAAATAAGAAATTCATAGATCTTAACGGCCAATAGCCTTTTCAAAGCAATAATCGAAAAGAAGTTCCCATTCACGCTTCTGGATCTGGCGACAGAGCATCTCGGCCGGTGAACGACCCTTTAAGCACGCTTCGCATAAATCAATAAAAGCAAAAGGATCCCATTTTGTCTGGTGGATCAAGAAGGCCGTGGATTCATGGGGAGCCGAGGCCGAAGCCAGTTCCGCAGCTGCACTTCGAAGTGATTCGAAAATAGGAAAATCCCCAACCCGCCGAAACCAATACTTACTGTTGGAAAAATCCGGCTCCCGACGATGCATCAAACCGTGCCAGTAACTCCCTGCAGGGGTGGAAATCGTCTGACTCAACCGGTGAGATTCGTCTAGAAAATCATGGTAAAGCCAGATAGCTGCTAAACAAGCATTGGCCATGTCTCTATCCACGATTGAATGGGGCGCAAAGGCCTTCTCGGGGGTTAATACCTCAAGGGTTTTCCGTACCTGAAGATTAGGTACACCTGCATCCAAGGGATTTAGACGCTCTTCTCGAAGAAGCTCCTTAAAAACAGGTGTATAAGGATGGGCACTTCCCGGAACAAATTCCTTCATTTTGATCACCTCCTCGCTTCGGTGGGAATAGGCGTGGTATCTCTTTGCCTTACTTGCTGAACGGCTTTTACCACTATCTCAACGGCCTGATCGATTTCTTCTTCCGTGGTCATTTTACCCGTTGAAAAACGAATGGTTCCCATGGCGTATTCTAGAGGAACTTTCATAGCCGCTAAAACCGATGAAATTTCCACAGAACCTGAATGACAGGCAGAACCGGCCGAAACGGCAAGACCTTCCATTCTCGACAGGAGAGTATTCGCTTCCAGGTTTGAAAAACCTACACTTAAGGTATTGGGCAATCGTTTTTCAGGATGCCCATTTAATCTTATTTGATCCAGTTTCTGTTCCAGACCTTTGTACAACCGGTCTCGCATTTTTTTCATGGTGAACAGATTCCTGGATAAATCGCGTTTGGCAATTTCGCAGGCTTTTCCCAAACCTACAATTCCAGGTACATTTTCTGTACCGGCCCGCAAATTCCGTTCATGACCTGCTCCATGGATCAATTTCTGTAGCTGAATACCCTGTCGGATATATAAAGCCCCAATTCCTTTCGGAGCATAAAGTTTATGCCCGGCAATGGAGAGCAGATCTACGCCTAGCTCCTCTACCCCGGTAGGAATCTTACCAACCGACTGAGCCGCATCGGTATGGAAAATAACACCCTGTTGTCGGGCAATCCGGGCAATTTCAGATAGGGGTTGAAGGGTTCCAACCTCGTTGTTGGCATGCATGATACTGATTAAAATAGTTTGAGGGGTAAGGGCTTTAGCCAGGGTTTCTACCTCTACTAGGCCAAATTTGTTTACAGGTAAATAGGTGACCTGGAAGCCCTGGGTTTCTAAATACTTACAAACGTTTATTACAGCCGGATGTTCAATTGCAGAAGTAATAATGTGATGACCTTTGTCACGATGGGCAAAGGCAACTCCTTTAATGGCGTGATTATTGGATTCGCTTCCTCCGCTGGTAAATATAATCTCATCTGGGTTGCATCTTAACAAATCCGCCACCTGTTCCCGTGCTTTCTCAACAGCCTTTTTCGCTTGTATGCCGTACCAATGGGAACTGGAGGGATTCCCAAAATGTTCATAGAGATAGGGTCGCATGGCTTCGGCAACTTCCAGATCGATGGGAGTAGTAGCATTATAATCTAAGTAAATGGGTTTCATCTTCAAGTCTGAGGGCCGGAAGAGAGTTGAAGATACTTCAACACCTTCTCAGCCGTTAAAGCACCGCTGTGGATACAATCCGGTATACCAGGCCCCCGATAGGCATTTCCGGTTAAGAAAAGTCCCGGATGATGGGACAGGAGTCTTTCCAGGGCAGTTAATCGATCCAGATGCCCCACCAGGTATTGCGGCATGACCTTTTCCCATCGGTACACCCGGGTTAAAACAGGTTCTTGGGTAATTCCCACGATTTCTTTCAGTTCTTCCCGGACTATTTGGATAAGAGCCCGATCCTCCAGTGAAACCAGATCTTCCTGGTTAGCTCCTCCCATATAACATCGAAGCAAGATCTTGTCATCGGGAGCCCGATGAGGATATTTATTGGAAGTCCACGTAGAGGCGATAATTCTACGGTTTTCAACCCTGGGAACAACAAAGCCAAATCCGTGGGGTAAGTGAGCGAAATCAGATTTTTTATAACCCAAAGATATGGTAACAGTTGAAGTATAGGGAATTTCTCTTAATACAGCCGCCAGGGATGGATTAAAATTTTCTACAAAGTCCGCCGCTATGTAAGCCGGTGTGGCTAATACTATCACGTCGGCCTGGAAAGTCTCTCCGTCGGCCACAGTTAGGTGATAAACAGGTCGTGGAGAAGAGGAATCTGAGGAAGGCCTTATCCGGACCACAGGTTTACCCTTTATAAAAGATACCCGATTCAGTCGGGCAGTCAAAGTCTGAACCAATTCTGTAAGACCTCCCCGGAGAGTTACAAATAGGGTCCATTTTGAGGAATTCTTCTCTTTTAGAGACCTCTGGATTTCCCGACGCTTGCATAACATACCCCAGATCAGGCTTCTATATTCCTGCTCTAGAGTCTGGAAATTCGGAAAGGTAGCCTGAAGACTCATCTGATCTACCTGGCCTGCATAAATACCTCCCAAGAGGGGTTCTGCCATTCGTTCCAAAACCTCTTGCCCCAGGCGACGGCGTACAAAGGCTCCTATGGATTCATCTTCTCTTCCCACTTTGCGAGGCAGAAGTAAGTCCAGTCCCATCCGAAGCTTGCCGGGTAGGGAGATTAAACCACTCCGAAGAAAGGGTCTGATCTGAGTAGGAATCATAAAACTTAATCCTTCGGGTAGTTCTTCCAATCTTCCTCTGGAAAACACATAGGTTTTACGCTGATCTTCACACGTACCTATCAGGTGATCTGTCAAATCCAGTTTTTGACAAAGTTCTAAAGCCCAGGGTTTGGTGGACAAAAAAGAATCAGGCCCACCTTCGATGACAAAACCGTCTACCTTTTCTGTAAGGATAACCCCTCCCAGACGTTCTCGCCCTTCGATGAGGTAGCAATCGGCTTGATTTCCCAAAGAGGTCAGTTGCTCCTGAATAAAATAAGCAGTTGATAACCCGGAAATTCCGCCACCTACAATGATAATTTTTTTAGACACAACCGCTTAAAAGTAT
>JAUQPW010000132.1 GCA_030550175.1 bacterium | reverse complement strand
CCCCCCCCCCCCCCCCCCCCCCCCCCCCCCCCCCCCCCCCCCCCCCCCCCCCCCCCCCCCCCCCCCCCCCCCCCCCCCCCCCCCCCTTCACCCACCCCCCCCCCCCCCCCACCCCCCCATACCCCCCCCCCCACCCCCCCCCACACCCCCACACTTCCATACCCCCACACCTCCACACTTTTCAATTAGTCCATCTTCACGCGACTCAACCGCCTAGCCACAACAAGAGTGAGAAGTCCCAGGATAACAAGGACAAAAGTCGGTAGAACTTCTGAAGGTTGCTGGATAAGCCACAAAGCTATGAGGCCTAATATCACCGTAACCCCATAGCTGACCAAAACCACCTGTTTGACCGACCATCCCAGGGCACAGCAACGAAGCGCATAGTGATCTTTACTTCCTAAAAACATGGAGCGACCTTTTCGCCATCGCAAATACATCACAAAGAGGGTATCAAAAATAGGAACCCCCAGGATTAAAACAGGGGAAAGGAGGGCCAGGGAATTCTCTGAGCTATAGCTTCCAATCATGGCCAAAGCTCCTAACATCAGGCCAATAAACATACTTCCGGTATCTCCCAGGTAAATTTGAGCTGGTTGAAAATTGTACCGTAAAAATCCAAGAAGACTTCCGGCCAGTCCCATGGTCAAAGTTGCAATCATATCGGCACCGTTCAAATAAGCCACTCCAAAGAGGATCAAAGACGCAAAAAATGCAACTCCGGTCGCAAGTCCATCCATGATATCGATGATATTGATGGCATTAATGATTCCCAACATCCAAAAAACGGTCAGGACAAGTTTAAGCCAATCGGGGAAAATCCCGATTTCTATTACGATCCCGGATTTAATAAGAACAACTACCGCCAGGCACTGACCAAGAAACTTCACCTGGGGAGTCAAAGCACCCAGGTCATCGAAAAGTCCCAGAATAACAACCATAGAACCCGCTAAAATCAATCCGAGAACTCGCTGATCAAACTGAAAGGTTAAAGATATTGTCAAGAGAAAAGCCAGATAAATAGCCATTCCACCTAAATAAGGGACAGGATGTTTCTGGACTTTGAGTCGACCGTCCGGTTTATCGACGATGTGATATCGAAGGGCGGCCTCTCTGGCACGGGGAGTTCCATAAAGAGATAAAAATAAAGCACAGAGAAAAGTTAAGAGATGCCCCCATAACTCATATTGATCGGGTAAAGTAGAAAGAATCGAATGACCCGATAGCTGAGGGTAAATAAGCGTTATAACCGAAATAGAAAAAATCAGGATTGCATTGATATTGAAAGGGCTCCGCTTGCCACCAGAAGCAGGGACTTTAAATCCTTGTTGTACTATGGTTTCTTCTAAATTCTTCACGTTTAACTCCTAAGCTTTGTAGCACCCAGGGTAATGAGATTACCGGCCGGGTTTAACTCCTACATGCACGGCCACGATGCCACCCGTCAGGCGTTTAAATTGAACATCTTGACAACCTGCTTGAATCATGAGATTTCTGAATTCCTCAGGAGTATAAAACTCCAATACAGAAGCCGGAAGATAAGAATAAGCCCGGGTATCCCGGGAAAGTATACGACCGAGAAAAGGCAAAACATATCGGAAATAGATGAGATAAAAGGCCGAAAACAACGGGAGCGAGGGTTTGTAAAACTCCAGTACAATCAATCGACCTCCGGGCTTAATAACCCGCAACATTTCGATCAAACTGGTCTTACGATCTACCACATTCCGTATTCCAAAGGCAACCATAGCGGTATCAAAGGTAGAATCAGGAAAAGGGAGCTGGAGGGCATCTCCTTGAAGAAACTGAATGGGAAGTCGGTCTTTTGTTACTTTTTCCCGGGCCAAGTGAAGCATTTCGTAACAAAAGTCCACCCCGACAACTTGAACCCGGGACGGTGAAACCAGCTCGGTTCGCATCGTCTTATGCAAAGCGATGGCCAGATCTCCCGTTCCACAACAGACATCCAGAGCAAGCCCTCCTTCAGACAACCGAACTTCTCGAACCGCTTTTTTTCTCCAGTATCGGTCAAAGGAAAAACTCAAGAAATGGTTTAAAAAATCATACCGCCACGCAATCCTGGCAAACATTTGTTGGATCGTTTCTGCTTCTTTTTTCATTTATCTGATAAACCCTTCCAGATGGATTGTGGAGCAAAATGCCGGATAGCCCGAAGTGAGTCCGCCTATTTTCGAAGTCAGGCGAATTCACTCTTCAAAACGCTCCCTGTCGGAACCTCTACTTCCGGGTCCACCTGTACTCCCGGATGGGTTATCACATTCTGCCCTACCCGAACACGATCCCCCAAGATGACCCCAAGTTTTGTTAAACCGGTATCTACCCAGGAATTTTTTACCCTGGCCCGGATAGTAGGTTTTCCCAGCAGTTCATACAGGGTTCTAAATCCGGAGCCAATCTGGACTTCTTCTCCCAGAACCGAATTTGAGACCTGACACATAGAACCGATTTGGGTTCTATCTCCGATTAAAGAATTTTCCACAATCGTTCCGGAACCCAGAAAACAACTATTTCCGAGGGTCACAAATCCCCTGAGCCGACATTCTGATTCAATCACACAATCTGAACCTACCCACGCAATTCCATCTATTTTTACGCCTTCTCCAATGTGAATTCCAGATTCTCCCCATAGCTTTCCTTTTCCATACTCTGTATAATCCTTCCGGGTTTCCTTCATTAAAAGCTCATTGGCCTGTAGCAGACTCCAGGGATAAGCAATAGGAATCCAGTATTTCTGAACAAACCGACAAACAATGGATACCCTCTGGGCAAGTATTTTCATAGCCGAGGTTATCTCGTATTCCCCCCGAGGACTTCGCTCGATCCCCTCGAGAATATCAAAAACGGTTTCATCCAGGACGTATAGCCCGGTATTGGCAAATCGAGTGGGTGGATTCGGGGATTTTTCTATGATATCCTTTACAAAACCCTTTTCTAGTATAAGAACCCCGTAGTCCCTCGCATCTTTTACTTCTTGGGCCAGGACGGCGTAGGGATATTGTAAACATCCTTGAATGTCTTCCCGATGATAGAGATCATCTCCATTTAAAAGAACAAAACGATCCTGAATCAAACTTCGTACTTGCATTGCTGCATGTCCTGTGCCGAGTTGTTCTTCTTGGGTCACATATCGAAGTGGAAGGCCTCGGTAAGAGCCTCCGAAATAGGCCTGTATCATCTCCTGCCGATATCCAACAACAAGAATTACTTCTTCTACCAAACCCACTAACTGCTCCAACTGATGTTCCAAAATGGGCCTATTGGCAATTTTAAGGAGGGGCTTGGGTCGAGTAAGAGTTAAGGGATAAGTGCGGGTCGATTTCCCGGCAGCCATAATAACAGCCTGTACCATGGGTGGATAAACAGCAGTTTGTGTATTACGGAGAATTCACTTCGTAATGCACATTCCGTCTACTGAGTGCCAATTATTGTCACCTTCTTCCCGAAACCTGGCAGGTTTTAAAGAAACCTTAACAGGGCGTCCTATCCAGGTCAATTAAAACTGTTTCAGCCTATAAGGAAAGATACAGCGATTAAAAAATTCTCGCTTTCTAATCTTGACACCTTCCGGCAACCCTTTTATCGTTACCCTTGAAGAGAACTTTTCTGGATTGTTTTCCCAACGGCAGATCCTACACCCTTTTAAAGGAGATATCTATGAAATTTGGAATTACCATACCTCATTATCATCAATTTCCTTCCAAGAAAGCCATTACCAGAGTAGCCCAAAAAGCCGAAGAATTGAACTACGATTCTATCTGGGTCACGGATCATATCGGCATTCCTAAGCCTTATGTTGCCCGATTTGGGGAAGTTTTTTATGAGCCTCTGATGGTACTATCTTATTTAACGGCGATTACCCATCAAATTCCCTTAGGAACCAGTGTGATTATTCTTCCTTATCGAAATCCATTATTTCTGGCTAAAACCCTGGCTACTGCCGATCAGCTTTCGGACGGAAGAATTATTTGTGGATTCGGGGTAGGTTGGTGCAAAGAAGAATTTGATGCCCTTGGAGTTCCCTTTGAAAAAAGAGGATCTCTCAGCAACGAATCTCTTCAAATTCTAAAAGAGATCTGGACAAGTGAAGATCCTAAATTTCAAGGAAAATACTTCCAATTTTCAGATATAAAATTCCTCCCAAAACCTGTTCAAAAACCCCATCCTCCCATCTGGATCGGAGGTAAAAGTGAAGGAGCCCTGCGGCGAGCCGCAGAGTTTGGAGATGTCTGGCATCCTACTTTTCTGACCCCATCCGAAGCCAAGCAGATGGTTCAGCAGTTTAGGGAGATAGCTGCAAAAAAGGGGCGAGACGCCGAAAAAATTCCTGTCGCCCTCCGGGCCCAATTACAAATCCATCGAAAACCCGAACCCCACTCGGGTAAATATCCTTTAGTGGGACCAACCTCTCAAATTATTGAAAACCTCCACAAGTATCGGGAAGCCGGAATCAGTTACCTGGTCCTGGATTTGTTTTATGGGGTTCCGGAGTTAATCTCCGAAACCCTGGATAGTATGCTGGCAACTATGGAACAACTGGCTGAAATAAAAAATCACCTGTAGGATCCCTTCACCATAAAAATGTTGTGTAAGGACGTAGGATGATCCCTGGGATCCCTTTAAGAGGGAACAGCCCCAGGGATTGTCCTCAGGGTTTATGCGGTATTTCAATGGGAAAAGGTGAAGGGCCGATTCGCAGAGATGCAAAGTATCCTGTTGGCATCGCTCCCTATTGGGTTAAAATAGTCCCTGCACAGGTTGCCGCAAATTTCCCAGGGGCTTCAAGACCGAAATGGTCGATGTGGTTGGTGAGCCCAGGGGATTTTAATCATTGAACCGGCCGGTATTATTCAAAGGGTTGACCAAATCGCCCACGATGGGCTACTTCAGACAGGGGCTTGCGGTTCTTTTTACCCTTACCGATGGCTTGAGTCGGATAGCCAAAGGGGACAATAGCCAACACGTCCAGATCATCGGGGATACCCAGCAAAGGCTTGACCGCGTTTAATCCTAAGAAGCCTACCCAGTTCGAACCCACCCCTTCAGACCATGCTGTTAAGATCATGGATTGGATCGCCCGGCTCGCATCGGAGACCGAAAACTTCGTCCTCTCAATCGCCACCACAATCGCTAACGGTGCTTGGGCAATGTAAGGTCCTGTTCGGGCCAACGCTCCCAGTTGGCGTAATATATTTCGATCCTCGACCACAATAAAATGCCAGGGTTGACCGTTCATACTACTCCCGGTCAGTCGCCCTGCTTCGACAATCCGCCGGATAACATCCGGTGGAATGGATTTATCCTGGTAATTCCGGACAGCTAATACCGTCCGTACTGCTTCAAAAACTTCCATGGCCGACCTCCCTATCGTATAACAGACTTGGGGGTTGCCTCAAGTCGGGTGATTTGTATTTTCGAACGGTCGAGCATCTCGTCGACCTGAGGTTTAATTTCATTTTTCCAAAAATCACTCTCGTAGACCTCTTTATATAATCGCTCCCGCTCTTCCTCACTCTCGAATCGCCGTATCCAAACATACAGATCCTCTTCCTGTTGACCTACAAAACTACCTACAACCACCATCCCTTTCGAGATCTGAAAGGGTATTATCTTCTCTTCCATTAATTTTACCCATCTCTCCCGTTGCCCGGGCTTGATGCGATATTGCCGAAGTTCAAAAAACATAGTAGTCTCCTTTCAAGTCCTATCAGGAAATATTTCTGTACAGCAGAAATATCATAATCACAATTGCCTAAAATAGCAATAAAGTGAATTGGAGAAATTTCGTATAGAACGGTACTTCTGAAACCTTCCAGATTCTTTGGGTTGCCACGCAAAATGAAGATGAGAGGTTACTCCCTTTGATTCTATATAATCTTTAACCACTCCATTTTTCTTTTAAAGCATTCAATTCCCACGATGCAGGTTTAAGGCAAATATGATCGGAACTCGTTGCCATGATAGAGCAACCCTCACCCCGGTCTACCTCCACATGCGCCAGTCCCAAAGCATGAAATAGCTCGTGTTTCGCAATTCCTTTAACCAATAACCTCAAAGCATCCAAACGATTCTTGGGAAGCACCGGTTGAGTTCCCTCATAAGCCTTGAGCGCCCAGGTCCGCTTAACTAAGTTGGATACATCCTCTACCAGAGCCTCCACCCCGGCATAACTTCTATCGTCGTAATCTTTACTGAGTGACCATATGCTCCCCTTTTGATCATAAATAACTGTGGCACCTGCGTACCGAGACATGACATGGGAAAGAAGGGTCAAATCCGCATTACGGTACTTCTTAACATAGTGAGATTCTTTAAAGTATCCCAAAAAGATATCCGCTTGTTGAGTATCCCCGACCTCTATCAATCGAATGGGGACCTTTCCATCCTCAAACTCCTGGTTAATTTCTTCCAGGGTTTCGGTTAGAAACTGATGGCTGTCCACCATATATTTCTGGTCCAGGAAATTGACCTCCTCTTTTCCCCCACCTATATAAACGGTGATGGTGGTAATTCCTTTCCACCGAGAAAGGCGACCTAGAGGCATATCTGTGGCATGAAGTTGAATATCTTCGAGGGTGGATAGTTGGGTCGGGACTTTTCCACGCTCAAACCTTTGGTTAACCTCCTCTCCGGTTTTGGCTGAAAACCCAATGTTCTTTCCTCCTCTTATGGAGGTTGTAGGGTTGGGAATGTTTTTCCATTGAGAAAAGTTATTCGGGAGCAGATTAATCCCGTATATGGGAGCAACAAACAGAATAAATATTAATAAAAATTTATACAGATATCTCATAACCCAATCCGAGAGGATAGGGAATCCTTATAGGCTTTTATTTCTAATACCCACTTACTGCGAAAAGGTTGCCGGAAGGTCAAGTTACCCTACAGTATCTCTCCATAAGGCGACCGCACAGGGTTGTCCCTACCGGTCAGGCTACACTTTACACGGAAACGGTATAAAGCCATGGTTAATTTTTAAAGTCTGCTACTTCTTTAAGATACGCAAAAATCCTTTTCTGGCCAGTATTACTTTGTAAAACTAATCCTGTGTAACTCTCTGCCTTCACCCTCCTTGCTCCCCCTCTCCTGAAGCTTCTTCAGAAGAGGGGGTAAGGAGGGAGATGGCGAGATACCCGCATTTCCGGCTAACAGGTTAGGCTTTTCTACCTTACCCATGGGTGGACGAAGACTTCTGGGAGATTCACCCTTTACCTCGGCGAGGATAAAGGCGGTGTAGATTAAATCTCGTCATGGGATCATCGGCAGGGAAGTGCCAGGCCCGGGCCGACGACAGTCTAAGGTCCATGGGCTGCTACCCTGCCCGACCATGGATGGGAGGGTCAATTCTTGTAAGATGAAATCTTTGAGGCCGGGTTAACGGATCTTTCCACTGACCATCAGCTTTCCATCTTGAATCTCTACCTTTTCTACGATTTGCCGGGCCGGAATACGAAGATAGACCCAATCCTCTTTAGCTCGACCCGATATCCGGCTGAAAAGCCAGGTAGAAAAGGGAACGGGGAGGTTCATGATTCTCAGGTCGTTGAGTTTAATCCCAATCCCTTCTTCCTGCACTGCCAGAGTCCAGTCCGAAAAGCCCGGATATTGGAGGATTTTAACCCCAAAGGCATGAAGGGTATTGAAGGAATTCACGGTAATATTCCCATCGGCCAATCGAGAAGATGCCTCCCTTTGCCAGATTAAAGAACCGTTTAGAAGAACCGTCTGTTGGGATAACATGCGGTTTAGATTTTCCTCTGTAAGGCTGAAACTCACGTCTTGGTATTTACCCTCTTGGGAATCTTCACCTTCGATCTCCCCTTTAACAGGGGGTTTGTCGGATTTAACCATCGAAGGAAGAGAAAGGGCTGCGGTGCCTCGAAAGTGTCTTACTGTTTTGGTTAAGGCAGATTTTAAGCTATTCACCTCCTCGATGGCCGCCAGGGTAAAGAGGAGCAATAAAATAATAACCAGGATGAAAAGTGTCGTAATAAGGCGATTCATATGGGTAGTTTATCGATTTGATCCGGGATGGAAGTCATCGGGGGTTATTTTGGGTAGATCCCCTTGGCCAACCCCCTGACGACTCCCGACTCCTACTTTATTCCCATTCAATGGTACTGGGAGGTTTTGAGCTAATATCATAGACGACCCGATTAATTCCCCGGACTTCATTGATAATACGGTTAGAAATTTTTCCCAGAAGTTCATAAGGGAGCGGAACCCAGTCGGCGGTCATTCCATCCAGGCTATAAACGGCCCGAATAGCCAGTACATACTCATAAGTCCGGCTATCTCCCATGACACCCACCGATTTGATCGGTAATAATACCGCAAAGGATTGCCAGATCTGCTTGTACAGTCCGGCTTTTTGGATCTCATGAACCACGATTTCATCGGCTGATCGAACCAGATCTAATCTTTCTGGGGTAACTTCTCCTAAAACCCGGATGGCCAGTCCAGGACCCGGAAAGGGCTGTCGCCAGACAATCTCTTCCGGTAAACCCAATTTTTCTCCAACCATTCGGACCTCATCTTTAAAAAGCTCTCGAAGAGGTTCTATCAATTCAAAATTCATCTGGGAAGGAAGCCCTCCCACGTTATGATGGGATTTGATAGTTGCCGAAGGTCCTTTAATAGAAACACTTTCAATCACGTCGGGATAAAGGGTTCCCTGGACCAAAAATCGAATTCCCCCCATCTTTCCGGCCTCTTCTTCAAAGATTCGAATAAATTCCTCTCCGATTGTCTTCCGCTTTTGCTCCGGATCTATAATGCCTTTTAACTTCGCTAAGAATCGATCCGAGGCATCGATGTAACGCAGGTTCATGTTAAAACCTTTTTCAAAGGTGTTCAAAACCTTTTCTACCTCACCTTTACGGAGTAACCCGTTGTTCACAAAAATACAGATTAACTGATCTCCTACGGCTTTATGGGTTAAAACAGCAGCCACCGAGGAATCTACTCCCCCACTCAAAGCGCACAGGACTTTCTGGGATCCGACCTGTGCTTTTATCTTTTCTAGAGTCTGTTGGATAAAAGAACTCATGGCCCAACTGGGCGTACAATGACAGATTTCAAAGAGGAAATTTTTAAGCATCTGGCGACCCTGAACCGTATGAACGACTTCTGGATGGAATTGAACTCCAAAGATAGGCCGGGTTCGATGTTTGATGACTGCATAAGGGGCGTTGTCGGTATGGGCTATGGAGATAAAATCCTCTGGAAGCCTGGCAATTTGATCCCCATGGCTCATCCATACCGTCGTGGATGGAGCCTGTATCCCTTGAAAAAATTCCTCGGAGCTATCAAAAAATAACTCTGCTTTTCCATACTCCCGTTTTGTAGCCCGAACCACTTCTCCATGTAACAGATGGGCGATCAGTTGCATGCCATAACAAACTCCCAGAATTGGAATATTGAGTGAAAAAAGGGCTTTATCACACAGAGGGGCATCTGGCTCATAGACGCTGGCCGGGCCGCCTGAAAGGATAATTCCTTTGTACTCCCTCAGCTGTTGGGCCGGGATATTAAAAGGAAGAATTTCGCAGTAAACCTGATTTTCCCGAACCCGCCGGGCAATGAGCTGGCTATATTGGGAACCAAAATCTAAGATCGCAATTTTATCCTGATGAATATCCACGTTTTGCATCGTATTCCCTTCGCTTCTTAGGATCCCGTAAGTGGGAGTATGCCTCGTTGATCTGCTTCATTTTAGCTTCTGCCCAGGCCCTTTGATGGGGTGGTTGCTTATCGGGATGATACTTGGCGGCCAGAGCTTTATAGGCTTTTTCGATAACCTCCGGACTGGCTTTGTAGTGAACTTCCAGTATTTCATAATAATCCGGTAAGGAGGAACCTGTCGGGGCCTCTGTTTGCGTCTGTTGCCGTCTCTTTTGCTTCTGATCCTGCCCGGTTTGTTGGAATTCCTCTTCGTTGAGGAGATTGTCCCAATCTGTGTCTATATCCGATCCTGCCCTCCAAACCTTATCAATCCAATGGTTTAGATTGGATTTTAAAAGTATCGATATACGCCGTGTTAAATAGCCCATATTTATTTAGATCTTTCTTTATCGAAAAGATAGGGAATCCAATCCTTCAGGAATTAAATAAAATATCGAAACTGCAAAGGAATTTGTCAAGGGTAGAAAGCAAGGTAAGGTATTCTCCGGCATTGATCCAGGTCATTGATCCCGGACCGATCAATTTAAGTAGAGAGACTATAAAGGGTATCCCAGTACATCAATTCATAATGCTGTAGGAGCCGGGCTGCACGGCGGATCAGGCGAACCTCTACGCCTCGAGATAAGCCTGCTTCAACGACCGCAAGTGCCTTGGCTTCAAAATCTTCAGGAGGTGTGCTAAAAATGGAAAAAAAGACCAGATCCATACCCGTTAACCGATACTTATCCTGTAACGCCTTCTCCATTCGAGCACAATTATCTCCCCAGGCTGTAAAGTTGACCAGATAAGCGGCTGCTACTTCTGCGTCAGACGCATATAAGGCCATCCAGGCCATATAAGCAGTGTAAGCATAAGCGCCAGCTTTGGGTTCGTAGTCGGCCAGCTCTTCGGGAGTCATCTGTAAAGCCCGGGCTAACACGGATACGGCTTCAAAGGCTGCTTTTTCCCCCTGCAGAACCATCCAGAAAAAATCTCGACTGGGCGAGAGCCCGTATCGAGAGAGAAGTAAGGCGACACTGCAAAGGTCACTTCGGATAATATGGTTCTGCTCACCGACAAAGAGTTTAAGTTTATCTTTTGGAATCTGTCCGTTTTCAAGAGCCTGAAGATAAGGATGCTGACAGATTTTATTCTCAACCTCCTGAAGCTCCCGTTTAACTTCGTCGATAACTTGACGGGCATTGGGCATAGGGTTATAACCTCCTTTTATTTTATAATATTGTGGTTATGCTGAAAACTTATCGAAAATAGAGAAGTCTGTCAATAAAAAAGTCCATCTTGAAGGAATAATTTCACCCGGTGGCTCTAGGTAAGAATATCTGCCGGGATTGGTGCTTACAAAGGGCCGGTAATACCCACTCTGTTGGGAAGCAGGCCATAAACCGTGCTGACCTTTCCCGTTCGCCCTGGGCCTATAGAAGGGCGAACGGAGGTGAAACAGGTTAGGACAAATTTCGAAAAGGAAGGGGTATAAGCACAAACTCTGTCGGCTAGATCTATTTGAGCCATGGCCACTTAACAGATTCCGGGTTGAAGGTCGTCCCTCCAACAAATTTGCCTTCTATTTCCACATTTTTCTTTTGTTCTGCCGTCAATTTGGGAATATCTTTGAAGAGAGGGGATTCCTGAAGAAGAACCAATTGTCCATTTTGGGTTTTGACGATATGGGGGTGATCCCCTCCGGGACAAACCCCCGGTTCTAACCGGACCCCTTCCGTGGTGGGTATTACACAGTAAATGTGGCCAGTAATGGCTTGTTTTTCCTCTAAAGCCGGAAGAACCTTTAGATTAACTACCAGTAAAGTCATAACCATTAAAACATAGATCGGTAATTTTAAGTTCGAAGAATTCATTTTAAACCTCCTTACGGTTGTCTTTATAAGGTGTATAGGCTGAAACGCTATTCTCTTTCAGGGGCAAATCTAATGCCAGAGTACTTAAATTCGTCATAAGTTGATTATTTAAGCCGGGTTAGAGATTTTTTTGCTTCTTCGGGATAGGCCCGTTTGTCTTTTAGAAAGAGACAAAAAGAAGGATTTACAAAGATAGATCAAACCTCAATTACCGGAAAAGTCGGGAAAATCATGAAAAAACTTTTTG
This sequence comes from bacterium, assembly GCA_030550175.1. Taxonomy (GTDB): domain Bacteria; phylum Moduliflexota; class Moduliflexia; order Moduliflexales; family JAUQPW01; genus JAUQPW01. The sequence continues at coordinate 836 of JAUQPW010000132.1, read as the reverse complement.
TCTCTTTAGAGAGACACCCATCTCTAAAATAGAGACAAGGGGTCGGTAAAAACATAAATTTTTTAATAAGGATAGATTTACAAACAAACCTAAATTTTACAGGATAAAAAGGAGATAATCATGAAAAAACGACTCATACTTTTATTGACTTTCTTTTTTCTGATCCCTTTACAACCCGGCTACGCCGAACAGGCTACCACTGCCGAGGAACATTTTAAAGCAGGACTGGCCTTTACCCAAACCGGTAAGTATGTGGAAGCCGTCAAAGCTTTCGTCGAAGCTATCAAGTTAAAGCCGGATTATGTAGAGGCCTATAACAGTTTAGCCTCCCTTTACCTTATCTTAGGAGACCCCAATCAGGCCCTTCAATTGGCCCAAGAGGCTATTAAGATAAAACCGGATTATGCGGCAGCTTACTATACCCTGGGATCTATCTATAACGTCCAGAAGCAGCCGGCCGAAGCCATTAAAGCTCTGGAAGAAGCCATTAAACTGAAACCGGACTATGTAGATGCCTACGTGAATCTGGGCTGGGTTTTTTATCTTCAGGGAAACCCGGATGAAGCTCTTAAGCATTTCAAAAAGGCGGCTCAACTTAACCCAAAAGATCCAGGTGCCCATATTGGGCTGGGAGAAATTTATAGTCAGAAAGGACAATATGATCTGGTAGTTACCGAGCTTAAAGAGGCCATCCAGGCCAATCCAAATCATGTAGGAGCCCATCACCGATTAGGGCACGCGTATCTTTTGCAGAAAAAAACAGAAGAAGCTATCCAGGAATTCCAGACGATCACCAAAATTCAACCCGATGATCCAGAAGCTTATAATGAATTAGG
>JAUQPW010000131.1 GCA_030550175.1 bacterium | reverse complement strand
TCTTTTAATTCTATTAACCTTGGGACTTTACTTGACCGGAGGGGAAACGGTTCGTCAACTCCTAGAAATTCTCTTAAATTTAAACGGCTATGGGGTGTTTTTCTGGTTCCGACTCCTCTTTGGACTTTTGGCTCCCTTAGCCTGTAGTTATATGATCTGGGAAACAGTCAAAATTCGCTCAACCCAATCTGCAACTGGCATTTTGTACGTGACCATGCTCTTTGTTCTGGCCGGAGAGCTCCTGGCAAAATTTCTTCTGTTTGTAACCAAAATACCGATATGAAAATTACTTTTCCCTGTAAATTCTGTAAGACTTATTATCTGACCGTACCTCTTTCTCAAGGTCTATCCAATCTGGTTTGCCCTAAATGCTCCAAAGAGATTCCTGTGCGGATTTCTGAATCCTTATTTACCGGAATCGTCGATTCTTGTGCTTTATGTGGGCGGGATAAGTTCTACATTCGGAAGGCGTTTAATCGTAGGCTTGGTTTTATAGTAGTTTTGATAGGGATTATTTTAAGTAGCTATTATAGTAGCAGCCTGCTGGGTCTTTTAATTTTGATGGGAATTACCTTCCTGGATACTATCATTTACTACTTTTCGCCGTGGATGACCGTTTGTTATACTTGCCAGGCCGAATATCGAGGATTTAAGAAAAACCCCAGGCATAAGGCTTTTGACCTGAAGATGCAGGAGCAGTACAGGAGATATTAAAGTCTATCGGTAAAAACTCGGATCGTAGGGCGAAACCACGTTTCGCTCTACGATTCGATATCTTCCAAAAGCTGTCTGAGCTCATCTCCGGTGACCACATAATCTCTCTTACAAAACTCGCAGAGGGCTTTCGCTTCTCCCTCCTTTGCTAGGATATCACGAATTTCTGCAGCTCCCAGGGCGATCATAATCCGAACGACCCGCTCTTTACTACAACGGCACTGGAAGGAAATTTCTTTTTCCTCCAGGAATTTAATCATAATTCCGTTCATGACCTGCATAATGATATCCCGGGGGCCCATTCCGTTCAAGATCATCTCGCTACAAGGGGGAAGTGCCGAAATATTCTCTTCCACAATGGAAATATCTTTATCTTGAGCTCCTGGCAGCGCCTGGACGATAAATCCTCCTGAAGCGGTCACCCGATTATTACCCTCGATATAAACCCCTAAGGCGACCGCCGAGGGAATTTGTTCGGAGTTAACCAGGTAAGAAGTCAAATCTTTAGCGATTTCTCCGGAGACTAAAGGTACAATCCCTCGGTAAGGTTCTTTCTGATTGGCCTGGATTTTTAAAACCTGGAGGGTTCCTGCACCGATGGCTTCTTTCACGCTAATTTTTCCTTCACGGAGGGGGACCTGGATATGGGGGTGACGGACAAAACCCCGAACATGGCCAAAGGCATCGGCATCCACGACAATACTACGAAGAGGCCCTCTTCCATTGATCTGAAGGTTAATTCGCTCCTCTCCTTGCAATAAACCGCCCAGGAGAATCCCTCCGGTCAGAGCCCTTCCCAAAGCTACCGTTGCAGTAGGATAGGTATCATGCCGGGCACGCGCTTCTTCCACTAAATCAGTTGTGACAGCAGCTATACAGCGAATATTCGCATAAGCTCCAATGGCTCTTACAAGTGTATCTGGCATATTTTCAATAATAAGTGCTGAGTGCTGAACACTGAGTCTTAGTATTTTTCTTCAGCACTCAGTACTCAGCACTCAGTACTTATTACTTAATATCACTTAATTGCACCTGCTGTCAAGCCTGAGACGTAATAATCCAGGAAGAATACATAGGCAATTACAATAGGTACCGAGCCCAGTACGGCCCCGGCCATCAAAGACCCCCAGTAATAAATATCTCCCCGGATGAGATCTCCTGTAATCCCCACTGTAGCCGTTTTCTGGGCGGTAGAAGAGATAAAAGTAAGGGCATACAAAAATTCATTCCAGGAAAGGGTAAACGAGAACAGGGTGGCGCAGATAATCCCAGGTGTAGCTACCGGTAAAACTATTTTTGTCAAAGTTTGAAATCGGGTTGCTCCATCCACCATGGCACATTCCTCTATTTCCCGAGGAACGGTTTTAAAATACCCTAAAAGTAACCAAGTACAAAAGGGGACCAGAAAGGTGGGATAGGTGAGTACAAGGGACCAGATGGAATCGGAGAGTCCCAGTTTATGAACGACCTGAGAGAGTGGGAGAAATAGCAAAGCCGGAGGAACCAGATAGGTAATAAAAATAGCAATTCCAAAACTATGGGCTCCTCGAAAATTTAGTCTGGCCAGGCTATAAGCAGCCAGGACGCTGATAATAACCGAAATAATAGTACTCAGTACACTGGCCGTTAAACTGTTACCGATCCAGGTTAAAAAAGGAGTCTCGGCTAAAAGAAATCGATAATGGCTCAAAACCACCCCCTTGTATATCCAGAATGGGATAGAGTCCAGGTCGTAAAGCTCTCCATCGTCCTTAAAAGAGGTCACAAGCATGAAGTAAAAAGGGAAAAGGGCAAAGATTAAAAAAGGAATTAAAGGTAAGTGAGACCCGAAAAATTGTTTTAAAGATTTCATCTGTCTGGGATCTATCGCCCGTCGTCTGTTGTTAGATAGCCGATTAACTTACCAGCCAGCTTAACAGCCAACAAGGGGCGATGGATAAGATTACTCTTTTCGGATCATTTTTAATTGAAAATAAACGATTATAACCAAAATAGGGAATAAAAAGAGGGAGATCGCTGCTCCTTCTCCAATATTTCCGGAAACCAGACCTACTTGATTTGCAAGGGTAGCAAAAAGGTGGGTGGAATTGATAGGTCCTCCACGGGTTAAAACATAGACAATATTAAAATCACTTAAAGTGAAGATGGTTGAAAATAGGACTACAATGACTAAGACCGGTCTGAGGAGAGGAAGGGTAATGTAGAAAAACTTACTCACTTTTCCTGCTCCATCGGTTTCTGCTGCCTCATACAGCTCCCTTGGAATAGCTACAAGGCCTGCCAGAATAGAGATGGCAAAGAAAGGTAAACCTCTCCATACATTTACAATAATCACGGCTGCCATGGCTAAGTAGGGGGTACCTAACCAGTTGAGTTCAGATGGTGATCTCAGTAAACCCAGATGATACAGGGTCCAGTTCACCACACTATACAGGGAATCAAACATCCACCACCATCCCAAGGTACTTAAGGCAGTTGGAATTACAAAAGGAAGAAGAACAGCGCCCCGAATGAACTTTTTAAACCATAACCTTTGGTTTAATAATAAGGCCAGTGCAAGGCCCAGTATGGTTTTAAAAAAAACCGAAACACTGGTAAAAATAAAGGAATTTTGTAAGGTTTGTAAGAAAATATCGTTGTGGAGAAGATTGATAAAATTTCGGAATCCTACGAAGGAACCGGGAACTCCTACCATGGTATTGCTCACACTAAAATAAAGGGCGATACAGAAGGGATAAGCAACTAACGTTAGAAGTAATAACAAGGCCGGACTTATAAAAAGATAACCGACAGTCGTATCCCGTTGAAAGTAAGCCCTTAGCCTTTGCCATGGAGAGTCCTTCGGTATAGAAATAGGAAGAACTTTTTCTTCAGATTTTGGGGTTATCACGTTTTTAAAATAAAACTATTTAAAGTTTATCTTTTGGGATCAAATTCCCTTCTCCCTAAATGGGGTCTTTATATACCAAAAAAGAATAGCAGAAAATAATCTATTTTCAAGAAAAATCTTTTTTATTCACCTTTCTCCTAAAATTTTTGGTTATAAGTTCTTATTAAAAAATAAGATTACCTTTTAATTTTAAAATAACTGAATAGACTCCTAAGGGCCCCTCTAAACGAGGTAAACTTATACCCCCCTGTTCTTTTTGATCCCTTCTTAGGACTCCGGTATTGTCCCGTATCAAGGGCAAAGGGATGAGATCCGGGTCCTTTTTTAAGTAAGTCAGAATTGGCATATCTTTTGCTACTTAGTGAGATAGCCGTTAAAACAGGAGTTTAAGTCAAACCATCTATCCCCTATTCATGGAGGAATTGATAGTATGAACTTTATTATTTGGCTTATTTGGGAGGTTTAATCGGTTAGATAGCAAGTCTGATTATGCGTACAGACGCCCAACAGGGTATTTTCCTTAATATTGTTGTGGGTATTGTAGGAGCTTTTCTGGGTGGATTGCTACTCTCTCCAATATTTGGAGTAGGTACGATCAATCAAAACAACTTTAGCTTGGGGGGATTACTTGTTTCCCTCCTGGGGGCTATTATCCTGCTAGCTATTGTCAATATGGTCCGGCGTGGTACGGTACGCTAGCATAAACGGGCCGTATCAGAATGGATAAAGGGGTAGCTTTAGGTACTTACCCTGCTTAGAAGTTTGCTTGACTTCCTTCTAAAAATAAGGCGATCCCCTAAAAGCTACCCCCGTGGCTTGCGTTGAAAAAGGACAATTCTATACTCCTTTTTATATTTGAAAATCGGTTGTTGGATCGGTTGATATTCAGATTGAAATTCTGGATTATGAAATAAATCCTCCTCTCCTGCCCAGGTGGCCTGGTAAACCTGGGTTTTAGGGTCATACTTCCCTATCAGAATAATAAAATCAGGATGATGGCTAAGAATATAAGCACTATCGTACTTTTGATGTAAACCTCCCATTTTAAGATGGGCAATGTGGGAATCGGTTAATCCGGTCATATCTAAAGCATTTAACCTGGAATAATAGGATATGGCTCCAACCGGATTAACGGCTATCAGTGAATAAGAGGGAACCTGCTTCCCTAGCCACTTTCCAAACTCCACAAAGGCCTGAACCCCCTTACTATCTTCCGTTATCCTGGGATGCTCGGTTAAAGTTTCCAACAAAGGAAATATCAAGGAAAACCCCGTTAGGATTAAGAGCAGGAGGGTAGCAGAGTGGGAGAACGAGGGGGTGGAAGAACGAAAAAATAAATCATGTTTCATTCTTCCATTTTCCCAATTTCCGAGTCTAGAGGAAGGATCCATCTTTTCCAGGAAAAGAATCAGCCTCTGATAAATCCCTTTAAGGGCTGCGGTGTTTAAGATAGCCAGCAGGGGAAGCAGGGGGACCAGGAACCGATGAAGCGGCATCCAATCCCCTCCGGATAAGATGATAAAGGTGGCGTAAAAGCCTATCTGGGATAGAAAAATCCGATGGCCAAAGGTTCCATAATTCCATTTAAAAAAGTAAAAAAGAAGGAAAGGAAAAAACCCACCCTGGGAGAGGATATAATCCAGTAGATAGAAAACTCCAGTCAGTATTTGGTGCCATCCACCACCTGTTTTCATGTAAAAGGTATTGGGGAACAAGGATCCGTAATAGTGCCAGCGCCATATCCAAAACAGGCTGAATCCTCCCAGAGGGAGGAGAAGCGTGAGATAATCAGAAGTTATTCTTCCCTTCTCCCTTTCTTTCCTTCTCTCCGTCACCCGGCCAGACACATGCATGAAGAAAACAGCTCCCCACAGAAGGATGGCGTCGGGGCGTGTGAGGGAAGCCAGAGTAAAAAAGATAGCGGAGGTAAGAAAATGGACCGTGAGATAACTTTGTAGAGCCAGAAGATTTAAAGCCGTGACCAGATGGGTTTCCAACCCTCCCATGGCCCAGGCAGCAAAGGATCCTGAAGTGGCAAGAAAGAGAAGAGGCAAAACTGCCCATAGCTTTTCTATTCTCCCTTTCTCCAATTCTCCCTTTCTCCGATTCTCAAATTCTTCAACTCCCCCCTCTTCCCATTCTCCCATTTTTCCGTTAATGGTACCGGCTATTCGGTAGGTAAGTCCTAAGCCCAGGAGACTCAACACTCCCCCAAAGACTTTTGCGGTAATGACCGGATCTAGCTTTAAGTAAAGAACCCAGGCGAAAAGAAGTGTCCAAAGAAAATTGGTATATCCTTCTACAGGATCTCCGATTCGATTAAAAACAAGTCCGTGCCCGGTTATCAAATTCTCCGCATAACGAAAGGAAATAAAGGCATCATCCATGAGAAAATCTTTGTAAGTATACTCATGGAAGAGTAAGCCAAGAGCTCCAAGGACCGGCCAGATATAAGAGACCCGAGAGGTAGTCAAAATTTTAAGCAAGTGGGAGAATCGAAGAAGGGGTAAGCGCCTAAGCTTCCGTTCCTCTTCAATTTCTCCATGTAGTTAGCAATTCAAAAGCAGTCAGGAAAACGACCTGGGCGACCTGGGCGACTTTATCCGGTTGTATGCGGGCCGGAATATCCTGGAGGGTATGGAGTTCGTTGAAATTGGATGCATAATATTCCATAGATGGAATTCCTTTCAGATGAAAGGGATAATGATCGGTTCCATACTCAAAGGCAAAATGATCTAAATTTGGGCCTTCCTTTAATCCGAGTTGGGCCATGTATTTTCGACTTATGGAAGCCAGTTTGGGATACACGGAAGAACCTACCAGGTGGATCTCCAGAGGTTTACCCTTGCCAATAGAATCCAGGTTTAGCATGGCTATCACCCGATCCAGGGGAACAACCGGGTGATCTACATAAAATTGAGATCCCAATAATCCCCATTCTTCGGCTCCAAAAGCTATAAACAGTGCGCTCCGTTTGAGTTCATATTTCTTTTTAGAAAGTGCTTTAGCAATTTCCAGAAGTGCTGCTATCCCCGATGCATTATCGTCGGCTCCGTAAAAAACTTCCCCTTCAGGATTGGTTCCCAAATGATCATAATGACCTCCTAGAATGACAACTTCATAGGTACATTCCGACAGAATCCCTTTACAACTCTGGATATCTTGGCCTGGAAGAAATCCCAGAACGTTAGTCGTCTTAATTTCCTGAGTTCTATATTTTATCTCCAGGTCAAGGGTCCAGTTTTCTAAGAAATCCAATTTCCTGGAGAAAGCAATCTTTTGACCGTTGGAAGGGAAGGCCTGTTCTAAGGACTCTTTAAGCTCTGAGAAAGTGGTTTTCCCATCCAACCATACGGGGGTATCCGCCGGGTAGTAGGGTATCAAGACTACAGGGATCTTAATCTCAAAGGGAGGCTTCTTAACACTACTCAACATCTTGGATATCTCCATTTCCAATGAAATGAAGTTTTCTTGCTTCCGAGCTTTGTTAATTTCCTGGGCAATAGGCTCTGGAAGCCGGAAGGGATACAGGAGGTAGGGTGCAAAAACATTTAAATTAGCTTCTACATATAAGATAAGGGCTTTAGCCCCATGCTCTTGAGCCGTTTTTATCTTCTCAAAAAGAAGGGAAAGGGTACCCCGGGTTCTTAAATAATTTCTAAGAAAGTCTGGGACTTCATCCAATACAATGACGGCCTTGTTTTGAACTGTTAAACCCTGGTAAGCATCGTAATCGGGAGTCACTAACCCATATCCGGCAAAAACCGGATCCAACTGGTAGATCCCTTCTGGAGAGAAAATCAAAGGAATCGAAGATGGTAAAGCAGGTTGTTCAAATCGCTCATCATTTTCTATTCTATCTACCTGATTCGGCGGGTTTCTGGAGGGGATGAGTTTCTTAAATTTTTTTTCTTCAACCCTATGGGAAGAAATGGAAGGCTTTTTCTTAAAATTCAGATGAAATGTTCTTAAATCCCGAATCGTTATAGAAAAGGGTTGCTCGTAAGTAGGAACAGATCTCAAACCGACCTCCCTATAGGGCAAGGTAATCGGAGAGAGGCCATATTCCTTAAACTTTTCTTTGATATACTCAACAGCCTTTTGAGATCCTGGAGTTCCAGGATACCGTCCCTTGAGGTCTTCCGAGGCCAGATATCGAATGTGGTTCATGAGAGCCTCAGGCTGTATAGAAGCAGGTAAGCCAACAGTCAGGGAGAGGGCTGTCAGGGAAAAAATGAGAAAGAGGATCCCACTGAAAGTTACAATTGATTTTTTCATTATAACCGAAATAAAGTCTTCGTCAACGGATTACCGATACCTGTTAATCCTTGTCAACGAGTGCTTCATTTTTACTACCAGATTACTGTCCATTTAATTTCTCTACCATCTACAGAGGTAAAGATCAGATCCGATGGGATTTAAGGATCATCAAAGCATCTATGGTTTTTACTCCTTTTCCCCAGTTTAAAACCATGAGGGGATTCAGATCAATTTCTTTAACTTCTTCTGATAATTCCATAGCCAGTTGAGATAATCGGACGATAGTATCTATGAGGGCTTCCAGATCGGCTGGAGGCCTCCCCCGAGCTCCGATGAGGAGGGGATATCCTTGGAGTTCTTGGAGCATAGATCTGGCCTGAGCAGGGCTTACAGGAGCCATTCTCCAGCTGACGTCTTTAAGAATTTCCATGAAGATCCCACCCAATCCGCACAGGATAACCGGACCGAAGCGGGGATCTTGAATGACACCTAAAGCCATTTCGATACCTTCTGTAACCATTTCTTGAACCAGGATTCCCTGGAGTTTGGCCTGGGGAGCTTTCTGTTCCAGGGTAACCCTGAGATTTCGATAAGCCTTTCTTACCTCATCTGGGTTGGAAAGGGAGATCTTTACCAGACCAAGTTCGCTTTTATGAGGAATCTCAGCAGAGCAAACCTTGAGCACCACCGGATAACCCAGTTCTTGAGCTGCAAGCACAGCTTCCTCTTCCGAAGAAGTTAATTTCTCCCGGCATGATGGAATTCCATAACCGGCCAGTAAAGTCTTACTGGTATGTTCATCCAAAATCGATGAACGGGCAGGCAGATGAGCAGGTAAGGGAGTAGATGGAGGGGTTTTTGTTCTCTTACCCTCCCATTTTCCTCCATTTCCTTTAGATTCTTGAATCCGGTCTATATACCGGACCAGAGTGGCCAGGCTTTTAAGGCATTGGGTAGGATCTTTATAAACTATAACCCCGGCGGTTTGCAAATTTTGGAAGGCATCTTGAACTCCTACCATCCAGGTCACAAGGAAAGGTTTTGTAGTCGTTTGGGAGAGGTGGATGAGATCCGGTACAATTTTATCCAAAGGGTAAGTTCCACCCATCATCCCGAGGAAAACAACGATGGTGTCTATGGGTCCTTCTTGATCTAAGAGTCGGACAACATGGGGAAGTACTTCCGGTTGATCCAGCATCGCTAAAGACATATCAATGGGGTTACGGGGAGATCCGAAAACCGGAATAATCCGGGCAATTTTCTCTTGAAGATCTTCCGAGAAGGAAGGTACTTCCAATCCCAAATCCACACAGGTGTCTGCCATCATTACACCGGTTCCTCCAGAATTCGTTATAATGCCGACCCGTCTCCCCTTCGGAAATTTGGGTCGATGAGACGTGGGATGGTAGGAGATTAAGGCAGGATTACGATCCGCAAACCCTGCCGTCTTACTTCTCCATCCTATAGATCGTGCCAATAAATTGGCACTATCCATGAGTTCTTGAAGGTCGTAAACCCGCAGAATTCCCATCTGTTTTAGAACTGCCTCTGTGAGTCGGTCATCTCCGGCCAGAGACCCTGTATGGGAAAGGGCTGCCCGGGCCCCTACCTCAGTCCTTCCGGCTAAGACTATTATGACAGGTTTTTCTTGTTGATGGGCTATTTGGACGGCTTTCTGTAATTTACGACCGTCTCGAATATTTTCCAGATAACCCAAGATGACCTGGGTATATTCATCCTGGGCCAGATAGGTTACACAATCGGCAAAATCCAAATCGACTTCATTCCCGATGCTGATCCAATAGCTGAATCCCAGGTTATGTTCAAGCCCTAAGGGGTAAATGATGCCACCTACCATTCCACTCTGGGTAACCAATCCCAAAGGACCCAACTTAGCCCCATAGCGAAGGAAACACGTGGAGAAGGATACATTTAAGCCTGTGTAAAGGTTTGCGATTCCCTGGCAATTCGGTCCGCAAACTCTCAAACCACCGGCCCGGATAAGTTCTCGCATCTGATCCTGAATCCGTTTTCCGGCTTCTCCTATCTCTGAGAAACCCGAACTGTAGATTACTGCGGCTTTAACCCCTTTATTTATACAATTTTCTAAAGCCTTAAGGACCTGATTAACCGGAACAGAAATGACGGCCAGATCAATCTCCTCTTGGATTTCATTAAGGTTGGGATAACAGGGTATTCCGGCGACCGTTGTATACTTGGGATTAATGGGAAAAAGCTTTCCTTTAAACCCGAATTTAAGACAATTCTGGACGGGACGATATCCTATCTTCAGAGGATCATCGGAAGCTCCTATGATCGCTACAGAGCGGGGGTTAAACATGGGATTTAGATCTGTAACCATACAACAGCGTAAGGAGTAAGCGATGAACAATTCCTACCGATGGATTGTTCATGGTTGAGGGTTGACGGCACCGGCAATTCCTACCGTTACCTTTTGTCCAATCTGATTCTCGCACCAGACTTCAATCAGGGTCCGTTGAAGTTTGTCTTCGATAACTCGTTCCCTAACCACTCCCCTGGTTGTAATTTCATCACCGGCATAAACCGGTGCAATAAATTTAACGGAAAGCTCTCCATGCTGGATCCAACCCATTCCGAAGGTTTGAACCATCAATTCTGAGATGTAATCCACAGACATAAGACCCTGGGCCACCGTTCCTTTTAAACCTGCTTTCCGGGCTACCTCTTCATGGATATGGATGGAAATGCCTCGTTGAGCGGTTTGGCTATCTTCGGAGTAGGCGGTCATTTTTTCCTGAGTGATCTTTCGAATAACAGGCCTGAGAACGGTACCCGGAGACGAAATGCCCTGTGATGTGGAGGATAACTCCAGATCTCTGCGCCTCCGCATCTCTGCGTCCCTGGGTTCGATAGGGTCTCTACGCTCTTCTGGCTCCTTGACAAAGCCGGGTAGAACCTCGGTTATTCGGCTGTATCCCAGTTCCTGCCCGTCTTCATGGTAAAAATAAGCTTCATAGACTATCCATTGCTTACCCCGTTTTATATATTTATCCAATATTTTTCCCCTGGAGAAAAGCTTACGGGCCAGGCGAATGGGATGGAAAAACTTCATCTCCTGACTTGCATGGATGGTTCCGGGTTGTCGATAAAATTTGGTTTCAAGTAGACGAAAAGAAAGATTACCTATCAGGGTGGGTGGGATAATAGGGATGGGCGTAGAGTTCTCGAGGATCTGCCAGGGATAAGTACTATCTACGGCGACACAGTATTTTTGAACCAGTTGTTGGGTTAAAGGATGCCGGTAAGGACCCAGGTCCTCTCCAACTTCAATTTCTTCATAGACAAGGTTTTTCATTTGAGCAATCTTAATTATTCAGAAATCAGAAGTCAGTATCTTCTGGTCCCTAACTCCTGGTTTCCAATTATGGAGTAGTCAGATTCAGAAGGGCCAGACTATCCCGATAAACAATTCCATCCAGCACTTCTTTAGGTATTTTAGGCAATCGGGTCCCCTCCACCAGGTTATTAAGTTCATATAGAGCCCGGATGGTGTCGGCCGGGGTAGTAAAGGGGTAATCGGAGCCGAATATCAACTTGTGGGTCACCCCGTACTCCATGGCTAATATCAAGGAATTGTAAAGCTGCCAGGGACGATAATAAAGGGCCGAGATATCTGAATAGAGATTCGGCTGCTTTCGGATTAAAACAAGGGTATCGACTTCCCAGGGATGACCCAGGTGGGCAATAACCATTTTCAGGTCGGGGAACTGAAGTGCCACGTCTTCCAGGAGAACCGGAAGGGCATTTTTAAGATTAACCCGCCTGGGAAAAGTAGCTCCTTGATGGATAAGAACAGGTAATCCCAGTTTTTCGGCTTTTCCAAAAATTCGGAGCATGCCGGGATCCGTCGGGGAGACATTTTGATAAATGGGTGAGAGCTTAAGTCCCTTGAGACCCAGATCTTCAACCGCATGCTCTATCTCTGCTATAGGATCTGGATCGTAGGGGTCTACCGAGGCAAAACCGATAAGCTTGTCTGGATGCGTCTGCACGTACTGAGCCACATACTCATTGGGTACATGGACCTTTAAATGATTACTTTTAAAAGCAACTACAATGGCTTTATCTACCGGCTCCATGGCCCTCCAATGATCATTCAGGTTTGTATTCATAATCGGATTTATCTTTTCTTGTTGTCCTCCAGGAATCCCACCGACATGGGAGGCGTCGTAGACAAATTCATCGCTTAGATGTTCGGGATATCTCCAAACATGGGTGTGTCCATCCACGATCATAGCTTCTTTCGGGCTGGAAAGGATAAATTGAGAAACCCGTTTCCATTAATCAAGTGGCCATCCAAAATTCAGGAAAACGGGTTTCTGGGGTGGTTCTAACCGGCTTTAAGGGGCTAATGGGTTTTTACAGATTTCCGTTTACTTTCATTTTTGGTATCCAGATCAGGTTTTAAGTACCTATAAATAGGAGCATCTGAACGAATCTGCTTTTCCTTTACCTCGGAAATCTCCTCAACCTCTTTTTCTTCCCTCTGATCCTGTTTTTGTTCTTGTTGAATTCGGTTTTTTAACCAATTTCTATAAATTTCTTCTTCCCACTCCCAGCACATATCGCACCTCCTGGTAAAAAGTTGATCTTGTTTAAAGGACTCAAGGCTCAAAAATTAGGGTAAGGAGTCTATCTACGGAAGTCAATAAAAAATTTTATGATTGCACTTATTATAGTTACCAACTAGTATAATAGATCTGTGGGTAGCCATATGCATCAAACCAAGCAAAGTAAACCCTA
>JAUQPW010000019.1:54105-59769 GCA_030550175.1 bacterium | reverse complement strand
TAGCTTCCAGTTTGAAGAGAGCAGGCCACACCGTCACCATCGTAGATGCCGTCGGAGAAGCCCCCCACCAAGTCATGCGACTCTTCAATGGAAAAATGCTGGTAACCGGCCTATCCATCCCAGAAATCCTCCAACGCATCCCTCCCCATACCCACCTCATCGGAGTTAGCTGCATGTTCTCCCATGAATGGCCTTATACCCGACAGATGATCCAAGCCATCAAAAAGGCCTTTCCCTCAGTTCCCATCGTGGCAGGAGGAGAACATATTACCGCCTTACCGGATTTCACCCTATGGTCTTGTCCGGAAGTGGAGTACTGTGTGTTGGGGGAAGGGGAAGAGACCCTGGTGGAAGTGGTGGAGTCTTTAAAGATGCCTGAAAAAATGGTGGAAGTGGCTGGACTGGCTTTACGTCACAACGGTCAGATCCTTCATACCCAACTCCGCAAACGGATCAAGACCGTTGATGACATCCCCTGGCCAGCATGGGAGTTAGTTCCCCTTGAAAATTATCTGAGTCAAGGGTTAAGTTATGGAGTTAATTTAGGGCGAAGTATGCCCCTTCTGGCCACTCGGGGTTGTCCTTATGAGTGCACGTTTTGTTCCAGTCCCACCATGTGGACTACCCGCTGGATTGCCAGAAGACCCGATCTGGTCTTGGATGAAATCGAGTACTATCTCAAGACCTATCAGGTTACCAACATAGACTTCTATGATCTGACCGCTATTATCAGAAAAGATTGGATCTTAGAGTTTTGTCGGTTGATTTTGGATCGAGGGTTGAAGTTTACCTGGCAGTTACCCAGTGGGACCCGTTCTGAGGCCATTGAGGAGGAGGTTTCTAGACTTTTATATGCTTCAGGTTGTCGCAATGTCAGTTATGCTCCGGAGAGTGGGTCTCGGCAGGTACTTCGACGGATCAAGAAGAAGGTGAAGCTTGACCGGATGTTGACTTCTATGCGAGGGGCAGTGAGGAGTGGTTTAAATGTGAAGGCCAACATTATTTTTGGATTTCCTGATGAGACGAGGCGGGAGGTATGGCAGACCATTGGATTTTTGTTTATGATAGCTTTAATCGGCGTCCATGATGTCTCCATCTCCATGTTTTCTCCCTATCCCGGTTCAGAGTTATTTTCAGAACTGCTGGAACAGGGTAAGATTAAGGCTTTTTCAGATGAATATTTTTTATCTCTTACCGCCTACACGGATATGGCTCGGGCGGTATCATGGACAGATAACATGTCCTCAAAAGAACTAAATTTCCTACGTATGTTCGGCCTTCTGGGATTCTACGGAACTCAATATCTTCTACGTCCCTGGCGATTAATTCAAACTGTGCGCAACTTGATTTCCAACCGTCAAGAATCCCGGTTGGATAAAACCCTCCAGGATTACATCCGACGCTTCTTTAAAAGTCAGGTCGCAGAAGCAGAGTTAGATTCCGGTAACTCCTGAAAAGGAGGATCTCCTTACCCTATAGAACCCTCACGACACGGAACCCTTCCCTCTATCACAAATGGTTCCGTGTCCCCCGGTTCCGTATCTTATTGTCCCACTATTCACTATTCGCCGTTCACAATTCTGCAGAGTCTTCATACCCCTTAGCTCCTGCGTCTCATTGTTCCCTAGATCCTTATCTTTATTTTCTTAACCACCTATCCAGGGTATCTATAAATTCCCGAACCACCTTTTCTTCATAAAAGGGAGTTTGTCCAAATCCGGATTCATCTTTTCGGGTTCCAAAATAATGATCTGCACCCGGGATGGTTACATAGCTTTTAGGTTCTGTCATCTTAAGATAGACATTTTTAAGAAACTTTTGATCCTCAGGGTCTTCCAGGCTTCCATCGACAAATAACAGGGGAGGATGTTGAGGAAATTCTAAAATAGACTCGGCTATAAAAGAAATCAGGACCGGATAAAGGATTTCTTTAGGAATGAGATAGGGTAATTTCATATCGTGGGAAATACGAATCTGGGGCCAGTCTTTATCGGGGGCATTTTTTCCAAAAAATCGTTCAAAGGTTCGCCGTCCTGGAGCGATAGAGACGATTTTTTTTATCCGCTGGTCCTTCACACCTTCCTGGATAACGACTCCGGCTCCAAAGGAATGACCGATCAAATAAATATGTTGGGGGTCCAGATTTTTTACCATAGTTAAGGTAGAAACGGCCTGGGTTAAATCTCCAACAAAATCCAGATCCTCTGGAGATTCAATCTTAGGTGGATCGTCAGACTCTCCAAATCCCCTGAAATCAAAACTTAAGACTATATACCCTCTTTCGGCTAATTTTTGACCCATGATTACGTAAAGGGCTAGCTTTCTCCCAAGTTTGGTTCCGCCATGGGCAATCACGATGCCCGGAAAAGGACCTTTTCCCTGGGGAATATAAAGGGATCCCTTTAGCTTCACATCCCGATGACTGAATTCAATTTCTTGAGAAGTATAGGGGAAGGCAGGATGGAATCGGGTCAGTAGAAAATCTCGGAGAGAGAGGGCCAGGGAAGTGGGGGAGAACCCTTTTATACTTAAGTATAAGAATCCTGCCCCTACCAGGATAAGGACCCAGATGAGAATACTCCGACGAAAAGGTTTCCTGTTTTTCATAAAAAACTAAATAGAGTCCCTCTATGAGCGGAATCTTAAACAGAATTCACTTTTTTTATTGACACATCGGTCTTTCGCAATCATATTTCTTAGGTGTTGTTTGAAAACTTTGCCAATTAAAAAGCCGTGTCCCACAAGAATTAAGTGTATCAACGTAAGTAAGCCCCAGGATTTCGTCAAGATAATTTCGTATCGGATCAGCAGTGTTGCAAGATAAATTCTACTTCTAAGGGTTATCATGGAAGAGATGTTTCCGGGCAAAGGGCTTCTCTTTCAGGGATGGCTATTTAACACCGATTGAGATGGAATTACTACAAGAAGCGTCTGAATGGGCAAAAACAACTGTAGAGGTAGCCATTGGGCTGAGATTAATCGATTATAACAACTATAATCTGCTCACTTGTTTAGTCCGGGCGTTACTTCCCAACGAACCCCGCCTTCATCCAACTCAGCGTGCCAAGATCGAACAAGAGGTTGTGGATTTTGTAGCAACGCAGATAACTACCATGCCCAGCTTTTTACGGATACCTTATCAAATTGCTTTGCAAGGGTTCAACTGGCTGGCAGTATTTCGATATGGTTGTTGGTATACTCGGCTAGATGCGAACAGACAACAAAGGTATACGCTTGCCTGGTCTAACAGTCGTATCCGAATGATACGAGATTTTGTGAAGTTAATTCGGAGCTGTGTCCTGCTTTACTATTTAGACCATCCCCTGGTTACCGCACAACTGGAGTTAGATCAAGTCAGGAGTGGACATGGCAAATAACCCAAGGCACAAGTTTACTACCCAAGTTCTGGTGATCGGGTCTGGGGCAGGAGGCGCTATTACGGCGGCTACACTGGCTGAAGCCGGTTATTCTGTACTTATTGCCGAAGAAGGTCCTGAAGTTGATTTAAGCGGTATGGCCACACATACACCTCGAGCCATGCAACTTCTTTATCGGAATGGTGGATTGTCTCCGATCCTGGGAAATACCAACATTGCCTTTGTCGAAGGATGTTGTGTAGGAGGTAGTACGGAGATCAACAGTGCTTTCTGGCTTCATACCCCGCCGGATGCCGTTCATCGCTGGCAAAAAATATATGGAGTTCGTGATTTGTCGGTCGAAGCGTTAGATTTACTTTTTAAAGAGATTGAAGTCGAGTTAGGGATCTCCTTTCTTAACTCAGACGAACTTCCTCCAAGCTCGGCGCGATTTAAGTACGGGGCTGAAAAACTGGGATGGCTCATTGAAGAGGTACCGCGGGCGCAGGTTACGAACCTGGGAGGGAGTGCCTATGCACCGGATGCGAAACGTTCTATGTCTCGAACCTATATTCCTCGAGCATTGCGAGCCGGTGCCCGTTTATTATCCAACTGCCATATCACACGGCTTTATTATCGGCGAGGACGTGTTTCTCATGTCTCCGGAGTCCTTAAAAAGCCAACCCGAGAGAGGAATTTATGGGATCGTTCTCAGAGGTATTATACTTCCAACGTACTCATCGAAGCGGAGTTTGTTTTTGTCTGTGGTGGAGCCATTCAGACCCCTGTACTCCTACGTTTCAGTGGAATTAAGCGAAATATCGGCAATAACCTGTGTATTCACCCCATGTTAAAGGTAGCAGCCTTGTTTGATGAGCCTCTGGATAGTCATCATACGGCCCTTCCTATTTATCAGGTGAAGGAATTCTGGCCGGATATTACCTTAGGTGGATCTGTATTTACCCCGGGATTTCTGGCCCTGACCCTGTCGGAAAATTGGACTGAGAATCAAGAAGCTATGCGGAATTGGCGACAAATGGCCCTCTATTATGCAGCCTGCCGCGGCTCTAATCGAGGGACCGTGCGGGTATTCCCCTTAACCCATGAAGCTGTTGTTCGTTATCGATTATCCCGGCAAGATCAAATGAACCTGAGTATAGGATTAGCTCGCCTGGGTGAAGTCTTATTTGCCGGTGGCGCCCGTAAACTTTATCCTGCTCTGCAAGCACCCTCTGTACTTAATTCCCTTGCCGAGTGCCGGATGTTTCTGGAAAAACCGATACCCATATCGGCCATGAGCTTAACCACGGTACATGCCTTCAGTACCTGCCCTATGGGAGAAAATAAAGCCCTCTGCGCCACAGACTCCTTCGGCAAAGTATATGGCTTTGAGAATCTTTATATCGCAGATGCCAGCCTGATCCCGGATTCACCCGGTGTTAATCCTCAGGGTACGATCATGGCCCTTGCTTTACGCAACACCAGGCACTTCTTAGAAGAGAAGGGTAGGTTGTAGATTGTAAGATGAGATTTCCGATCTTTTCCTTCTTCACGATCTATAGCCTATTTCTTCTTATCTGCTGTTTTAATCTATGCCGCTAACCTTAGTCACTGGAGTACCCGGTTGGTTGGGAACCCGATTGGTTCGGGTGCTAGTTACAGGTCTTCCCGAGGTTCCCTCTTTATGGGAAAATCACCCATCCCGACAGATACGGTGTCTGGTCTTACCCGGATCCGATATCTCCGAGATTCGAGCCATCTCAGAACGGATAGAGATCTTTGAAGGAGATCTACGTAATTTTGAAGCGATGAAATCCTTTTGTCAGGGAGCCGAGGGAGCTATACTGTTTCATTGTGCAGGAGTCATTCATCCGGTCCGACGTGTGCGGGAGTTTTTTGAAGTAAATGTAGATGGGACACGTAATCTACTCCGGGCCGCTGCCGAGGCCGGCATACGCCGGGCTGTGGTCGTATCATCGAACTCTCCCATCGGTACAAATCCCCATCGAAATCATTTTTTTACCGAAAGTTCCCCTTATAACCCTTACATGGGTTATGGTCGCTCCAAAATGCTCATGGAAGAGGTGGTTCGTGAGTATCAAGCCCAGAACAAACTGGAAACTGTGATTATCCGTCCCCCATGGTTTTATGGTCCTGACCAACCCCCTCGTCAGACTCTCTTCTTTAAGATGATCAAAAAGGGTACAGTCCCCATAATAGGAGATGGAGAAAATCGACGTTCCATGGCTTATGTGGATAATATTTGCCAGGGATTACTCCTGAGTGAACAGAATCCGATAGCCAACGG
>JAUQPW010000019.1:46267-54095 GCA_030550175.1 bacterium | reverse complement strand
GCCAGACTTTCTTGATAGCAGATCGTCGACTCTATACCATGACTGATATTGTAGCCACGATTGAACTCTTATTGGAAGCAGAATTTGGGATCCGGGTTGCCCACAGACGACTTCACCTACCCCATGTAGTCGGTGAGGTAGCGCAGCTTTGTGATGGATTACTTCAACGGATCGGTCTCTATAACCAGAAAATCCACGTATTATCGGAGATGAATAAAAACATTGTTTGTTCCTCTCTCAAAGCCCAGAAGGAATTAGGATACGATCCAAAAATTGATTTAAAAGAGGGGATGCGGAGATCCATCCGATGGTGCCTGGAGAAGGGGATTGTTATCTAAATGTCTACTATCTTAGTGACCGGTGGTTCAGGATATCTTGGTTCTTTGATGGTTCGCAGGTTATTCGACCGGGGATCCAGCGTGCGAGTATTTGATCTTGTAGAGGATCCGGATCGACCCCGGCAAGTTGATTTTATTCAAGGGGATATTCGAGATTACCCCTTGGTTCGCCGGGCCTGTGAAAAAGTCCAGATCATTTTCCATGCAGTAGCCCAGGTACCCTTAGCACGCGACCGAGAACTCTTTTGGACCGTTAATCGTAACGGTACAGAGAATTTACTCAAGGCGGCTAAAGAAGTTGGGGTCAAAAAAATCGTCTACATCTCCTCCACGGCAGTGTTCGGTATACCTCCCAAGAATCCCATAGATGAAACCGTAGAGCCACATCCCCATGAAGATTTTGGGCGAACCAAGCTGGAAGGAGAGAAATTATGCCGACAATATCTCGAAAAGGGTCTCGATATTACCATTATTCGCCCGAGAGCCATGGTAGGACGCGGTCGCCTGGGAATTTTTCAGATTCTTTTTGATTGGATTGCCGAAGGGCGGGCGGTTTATGTGCTCGGTAAGGGAGATAATCTCTATCAGTTTGTCCATGTCGAAGATGTCATAGAGGCTTGTATAAAAGCATCTGAGCGACCCGGTTTTGCCATCTATAACCTGGGTGCCGAGCGCTTCTGTACCTTACGAGAGTCCCTGGAAGGGTTGATTGCCCATGCTAAGACAGGAAGTCGGGTAAAATCCCTACCGGTTCTACCGGCCGTGACTATGATGAAATTACTCTCTGCACTGCGCCTGGTACCGCTGGCACCTTATCACTACCTCACGTATGGAAAAGAATCCTACTACGATATATCCCGTGCCAAACAAGAACTGAACTGGCAGCCCAAATGGGGCAATATCGACATGCTGATCGACTCCTATGAGTGGTATCTGACCCACCGGGAGCAGATTAAAACCTCTACTGTTGCTTCCACCCATCGATCTCCCGTTAAGGAAGGGGCTCTTCGAATCCTGAGATGGCTCTCATAAGCCTGACGCCCCTCCGGGGTAAATTAACCATAACCTACTACTTTGTAAAGTTAATTTTGGGTTATTCGCTCCCCCCCCCTCACCCCAGGTCCCTCTCCCCCTTCCTCACCCTCCCCACTGTTTGGAATCAGCTCGTTTTTGTCTAAGTTCACTCTCATCGGTCCTGGTGTAATTGGACGATCCTGGTCACCAGGCTCGGGGACTATCGTTTATTACGAGTGGCCCTCTGAAGTATTTGGTTTAATCCTGGCAATGTGGTGGGGGATTACCTTTACATTTTACTTGGCATTTCTAATGCCTATGTCCTTTCTCAACCATCTAATTATGCGTCGATTGGCGAAATCTAACTAGGCGTTCCGGCCGACACAACAAACGGTGCCTCAGGGTTAAACTTTTCCGTTAATTTCCATGAAATACAGATATCGGTGGCACCGGTTACAATTCCACAGGAAGATTGGGACCTAGTAAGAAAAATTCCTGAAGCTTCGGATACCGTCATGGCGGTGTGAGAGGCCTGGGTCTTGGAAGAGAAGGCATGTTAATAAGAATACTTTGGGAGTAGAAAAGCTGGTATGAGACAGCAGAGAGAGTGAATATATAATACCAACCAATTCTATAAAGAGGTACCGGTTTTCAGGCTCTCAGGCTTATGGAATACTTTTAGAGACCTGGGCCTGTTTACGATAGATGAGGATTAAATTACGAATATAAATGAAGGTTCCTAGAGATTGGCCCAAGATAAAAACAGGATCTTTTCGATGAATTGCATAAAGGAGTAAAGTTAGACTTCCCGCCAGACTGTAGTACCAAAATTGAATAGGTACCACACTTTCCTTTCTTTTTTCAGAGACAATCCATTGGACAATAAACCGCATAGAAAACATTAATTGTCCGAATAAACCGAAAATTAACCAACCATTCATTTTAGAAGAGAAGGAGTAGGAGGAAGGGGAAAAGGCCTTACCCACTCTCCCATTTTCTCCTCCATCATTTTACCTTAGTTCCTACATCAATTTCTCGATCCAAGGAAAGGAGGACAGCCTTTTTATCCTTTACAGCAGCCAGAATCATACCCTGGGATTCGATTCCCATAAGCCTGGCGGGTTTCAGGTTAGCAACCAATATAACTTTACGTCCGATGAGTTCTTCAGGAGTATAACTTTCTGCAATACCTGCAACGACCGTTCGTTTTTCTGTACCCAGGTCGACCTGGAGCTTGATTAAACGAGAAGATCCTTTAACTTTCTCGGCAGTCAGGATCTCAGCCACCCGAAGATCGATCCTGGCAAACTCTTCAAGGGAAATCAGGTTTTGTTCATTACCTGTTATCTGTCCTGAACTGAGTTCAGAGGTCTGCTGTGCGAGATCTTTTTTTGTTTCGTCGAGCGTTTCAGAAGCTTTTTGAGGGGCCTCCTTAGCGGTTCTTCTCGAGATTTCCAAGTCTGCACCCTTAGAATGGATGCGCGGGAAGAGATGCTCTCCCTTATGAATTTGGATCCCAGGGGGGAATCCACCCCAAACCTTCAGGGAGGCAAAATCCTCTGGGCCCGGTTTATCTGGTAATCCCAGTTGAGTCCACATTTTTTCGGAAGTTTCCGGCATAAACGGAGCGATCAACAGGGCAATTCCCCTCAAAGCCTCTGCCAGACTGTAAAGCACGGTCGAAAGTCTATCCTGTTTGGTTTTATCTTTGACCAATGTCCAGGGGGCAGTATCTACAATGTAGCGATTCACCTCATTGATATAATCCCAGATATCTTTGAGTACCTGGTGGAAGGCTAGTTCGTTCATGGATTGATCCATTTTAATCAAAGTTTCAGCACGTTGAGCTGCCAATCGGCCCTCTCGCTCTGTAGATCCAACAGGTTCTGGCACAATCCCATTTCGGTACTTCTCAATGACCGTCAGGCAACGACTAAAGAGATTCCCCAGATCATTGGCCAGATCACTATCGATCCTCTGGATCAAGGCTTGCCTGGAGAAATCCCCATCTAAACCGAACGAAACTTCCCGAAGAAGGAAATAGCGGAAAGGATCTACCCCAAACTCATCGATTATTTGATTTGGATCCACCACATTTCCCAGGGACTTGGACATTTTTTGACCTTCCACCTGCCACCAACCGTGTGCAAAAACCTTTTTCGGTAAAGGCAATCCGGCAGACATCAGGAAGGTAGGCCAGTAGACCGTATGAAACCGAAGGATATCTTTCCCAACCACGTGAACATCGGCAGGCCAATATTTTTCAAATTTTTGGGGATCATCGGCATAACCCACGGCCGTCAGGTAATTGGTCAGGGCATCAAACCAAACATACATAATATGCCGGGGATTAATTGGGATTTTAATTCCCCAATCAAAGGAAGTCCGGCTGATACTTAAATCCCGCAGTCCTCCTTTAACAAAACTGATAATCTCATTTCGCCGGGTTTCAGGTTGAATAAAATCCGGATGCTCTTCTATATACTTGAGTAACGGCTCCTGGTATCTGGACATCCTAAAGAAGTAACTTTCTTCTTTCAGTTTTTCTACAGGGCGTCCACAATTAGGACATCGTCCGTTTACCAGCTGAAGTTCCGTTAAGAATTGCTCACAGGTCGTACAGTACCAGTCTTCATATTCTCCCAGGTAAATATCTCCATGATCATAAACCGCCTGGAAGAGTTTCTGGGCCGCAGCAATATGCCGAGGTTCCGTGGTCCGGATAAAATCTGAGTAGGAAATCCTCAGCCGCTTCCACAGGTCTTTGAATCGCTGCATGGTACGATCCGCCAGTTGAATAGGGGTTTCGTTATTCTTCCTCGCCGTACGCTCTACTTTTTGCCCATGCTCATCGGTTCCTGTTAAAAAAAATACATCATAACCGGTTAACCTCTTATATCTGGCGAGAGTATCACAGGCAATGGTCGTATAGGCGTGACCAATATGAGGCACATCGTTAACGTAATATATGGGAGTTGTAATATAAAATTTTTTTAAGTCAGCCATTTTTAAGTTACAAAATAGGGTTATAATTACTTAGCCACAAAGATCCTCGAAAAGATATGAAGAACGAAGACCTGATACCTTATAGAGTTAAATCTGAATAACCGCTCTGTCCTCACCCCCAGCCCCTCTCCCACAGCGTGGGAGAGGGGAATCGGCAGATCTCCAGGCCAACTTCCCACAGGAGATTGCAACCGAGACGGCCGTGTCTAGCTAAATCTTATCCCGGCGCGTATGCCCCTCTCATCCCCGATACCATTAAGTTAAGAGCAAATAGTAAGTCTGAAGGGCTTTTGAGTTCCGTCAGGAGCGTCCTGTTAAACAGGTTGCCCTACAGGGCCTAAGCCCTTAACTTAACGGCATTGTCCCTCACCCCTTTCCCGAAGTTTCGGGTGAGGGCAGAGAATCACACAGAATTAACTTTACAAAGTATCAGAAACGAAGAAATTGCTCCACATCCCTGGGTTTACTTTCTTTATCCTTTTGTAGCTAAATAATCACATTTAAGTTTTCATAATCTTCAAGAACAGGTCTTCTAAGGCCAATTGAAGATTTGCGTTATGCTGCAAGTTAACTTTTGTTTGATAGATATCCCGACAAATCTTCAAAATCTTCTGAGAAGATAACCGGGTTTTATATCTTTCTAAGAGTGAAATCAGATCTTGATTTGCCAGGAAGCCGGGATCTCCCTGCTCAGATAGCAGAAGCAGATCCCTATAAAAAACCAATAAAAAGTCCAAAAGCTCTTCGGTTTGATCCCGATCCCGTGTAAACTCTTCGATTTTGCCCGGTAAAACTTTTATTCCAGAATCGGGCAAAGTATGCTGTGGATCGGTTCTTTGATCCCCATCGGGTATCATCAAATCCATAAGCTCTAGGATCTGTTCCCGAAGGGAAAGGATCTTGTCTATGTCCATATTTAAGGCCTTTCCAGGTCTTCCTTCAGATAAAGCAGCCAGTAAATGGGCTTTTGGACCGGTTGCAACTCCTTTCTCTACCAAAAACTGCTCCGTACGTTGGAGGCCTAAGGGACTAAACCGTATCAACTGACATCGAGAAACAATGGTCGGCAACAGAGCCCCCGGGCTTGAACTTACCAGGATAAACACCGTATCAGGAGGAGGCTCCTCCAAAGTTTTTAATAAAGCATTGGCGGCCTCCAGGTTTAATCTTTCTGCGTTATTAAGAATGCTAACTTTTTTTCTTCCCTCAAAAGGTTTATAACCAACCTGTTTTTGTAACTCTCGAATCTGATCGATTTTAATAAACTGGCCTTCGGCTTCGATTATTTCTACATCCGGGTGGCATCCTTTATTAATCTTATAACAAGACTTACAGGTCTCACAGGCATCATCGGAGGTGACCAGGCAATTCAAGGCTTTAGCCAGAGTCAGGGCTGTGAGTTTTTTTCCAATCCCTTCGGGTCCTGTGAAGAGATAAGCATGGGGCACCCGGTTTCTAGCGAGAGCTTTTCTGATTAAATGGATGGCCTCGTCCTGGCCTATGATGGTTGAAAAGGACATTTATTCTTTACCCTTCATTCTTATCAGTCCTTCTTGCAAGGACAATCTTCTTAATTTCCTCATGGATGGTAGGTATGTCCTTGGCTCCATCAATTAAATAAATCCGACCCGGCTCACTGTCGGCTAACTTCCGATACCCTTCTCGAACCCGGTGATGAAAGGAAAGACTTTCTTCTTCAAATCGCCCTTCTCGATTCTGTAAATTTAGTTTCAAATTTCTGTTTTTAGCCCGTTCCAGGCCGAGTTCTACAGGTACATCCAGCAAGATGGTAAGATCGGGATAAAGTCCTGAAGTTGCCAGTTGATTGACTATTTCAACGGCCTTTCGGTCAAGTCCCCTTCCGGCCCATTGGTAAGCAAGGGTAGCATCGGTATACCGATCGCAGACCACCATCACACCCTTTTCTAAATTTGGACGAATAAGCTGCTCGACATGCTGGGCTCGACTTGCACCATAGAGTAAAAGCTCTGTAAGCCCGGTCATGCGATGATTTTCGGTATTTAATAAAACTTTTCTGATTTGATCTCCAATGGGGGTACCGCCCGGCTCGCGGGTATATAAAACCGGAATATTCTTAGATTTTAGATACTCAACCAGGAGAGTAGCCTGGGTTGTTTTACCACTGCCTTCAATCCCTTCAAATGTTATAAATAACCCACGTGTCATAGGAGAAAAGATCCGGGTTTCAATTTCGCGATTTAGTACACATTCTATTGATTAAACTCGCCTGATAAGCAGCGCCAAATCCGTTATCGATATTAACCACCGATATGCCAGGTGCACAGCTATTAAGCATGGTCAGCAAAGCTGCTAACCCATGGAAACTGGCTCCATATCCCACGCTGGTAGGGACCGCAATGATCGGCTTATCGACTAAACCTCCAACAACACTGGGAAGAGCTCCTTCCATTCCAGCAACAACGATAATTACATTGGCTTCTGCAATTCGTTTAAGATTATCCAGCAGACGATGTAAACCGGCCACCCCAACATCGTAAATCCTTTCCACCCGGTTTCCAAGCGTTTCGGCTACCACAGCGGCCTCTTCTGCAACCGGAAGGTCCGCCGTTCCCGCACTTATAAGGGCGATACATCCTACCCGAGGATTTGTCGTTTTAGGACAGACAACAACTACTCTGGCCATAGAGTGGTACTCTGCCGCTCCGATGGCTTGTTTGATTCCCCGATAGACCTCCTCAGAGGCTCGAGTTGCCAGGATATTGGATCCGCCATCCTGGATCAGTCTTTCTACAATCTTGACGACTTGCTCGACCGTTTTCCCCTGGCAGAAGACGACTTCGGGAGTCCCCTTACGGAGATGGCGATGATGGTCGACCTTAGCAAAACCGAGATCCTCATAAGGGAGGCTTTTTAACCTCTCCAAAGCCCTATCAATACTTAAAGAACCCTCCCGGACTCCTTCGAGTAGCGCTCTTAACTTTTCGATGTCCATGTTAGTTGACCATCTCCAATTTCAACAGGACCTCATTCATACTTCCGGTCCGATACCCTTGAAGATCTAAAGTAACATACGCATAACCCAACTCTTTAAATTTAGCCACGATCTTATCGCCGATATCGGTCGTAACCACTCGAACCATATCTTCTTTGGTTAACTCGATACGTGCAATTTTATCATGATGACGAACCCGTAATTGCTTAAACTTAAACTGCCGCAAAAAGTTCTCGGCAGCATCCACCATCTGTAACTTCTCAACTGTAATCTTATCCCCATAAGGAAATCGAGAAGATAAGCAGGCAAATGAAGGCTTATCCCAGGTTGGAAGACCTAATTCTCTGGAAAGATGTCGAATTTCTTCCTTGGTAAGCCCGGCCTCCTTTAAAGGGCTTCGTACGCCGTGTTCTACTGTCGCCTTCATCCCCGGACGATGATCGTAGATATCATCGTAATTGGTACCATCTACAATATAGGGGATATTTTCCCGACG
>JAUQPW010000019.1:0-46257 GCA_030550175.1 bacterium | reverse complement strand
AGTCAATATATCGTATAATTCGGTTTTGCAATAATAGCAACGATTGGGCGGGTTGTTACTAAATCCGGGAACATTGATCTCCTTAGAGTCAACAATGAGATGTCTCACCCCTAAAAAAGAGGCTAATTGTTTGGCTTCTTCTAATTCTGCAAGGGGATACGTAACAGAACGCGCCGTAACTGCAAGAACCTTCTCTCCTAAGACATCACGTGCCACTTTAAGTACGAAAGTACTATCAACCCCGGCCGAGAAAGCAACCAAAACCCCTTCCATGTCCTTTAAAATTTGTTTCAGGCGCTGATACTTCTCTTCGGTTTTTACCATTTTAGCTTCTCCTATCATAGAACTTTCTTAACTTGAGTTAAGATTACAATTACGTAAGAGTAAGTATACACCCAAAGGGGTACTCGGGTCAAGTTGAAAGGAAACAGATTTTGTAAAGGTGATCTTGTGTAATTGCCCTATTTAAAGGCAGTTACGTAGAACGACCTTTACAAAATTTAAATTGACAACCTTATCTGTTTATATATAAAATAAAAGCATGCTCGGTTTTAAAAAAGCCCCCATTATCGAAATAGAATTGCAAAATGTAACCAAATCTTTTGAAGGTAGGGAGATTCTAAAAGATATCAGTTTTCAGATACAGCGAGGTAAGAGTCTTGCAGTCGTCGGACCTCCCGACAGTGGAAAGGAGCTTCTACTAAACTTAATTAATGGAGCTTCCCTTCCAGACTCGGGAAGGGTCCGGGTTCTGGGAATAGATACCCGGGATCTTAAAGATGATGCAGAATGGCATAAATTCCTTGAGAATTTTGGTTTGGTCTCCCAGCGCTCCTTACTCTTCAATAATCTGACCGTAAGCGTGAATATCGCCCTTCCTCTAAAGTTAAGGATAGACCGACTTTTCAGCGAGGAAGAAATTGCTATGAGGGTCGGGGATTTGATGAGAAAAGTCAGATTGTCTTCTGAATACGCCATTAAGTTTCCTTCCGATTTGGAACAAGAGGCAAGAAAACGGGTAGAAGTGGCCCGGGCCCTGGCCTATGAACCTAAAATCCTGTTGTATGAAGAACCGACCCTGGGTTTAGATGCAAAAGCTACCAGAAGCATAGGAAAATTGATAAGAAAAATAAACAAAAAGATGGCCCTCACTACCTTTACCGTAACTCTGGATGAGGAGTTCGCAAGGCAGATGGCCGATGAGATTTTATTTTTAGATACCCGAACAGGGACACTTTCTGCTCCTAAATAGGGAGGAGCAACCTGTTGGAACAGATTGCTTGCCACCGAAGCCAAGAAAGGACCTGTCTGCTTCTGTCTATCGGGCTACGGAGCTTTTAAGGTTAAAACCCGGTTTAACCTTGTCAAGGTAAATAGAACGGTTATAAATTACGGGAGGACCAGTAAACTATGAATCGTGGAGTAAGAAACAGGTAATCTTTATATAAATATAATAGATTAAATAACCATAAAGGAGGAATCACCAGTGAATAAAGTTCTCAAATTGATGGCCTATTTAATAACAGGAGTTTTAGTTTTAGAACCCACAAGTTTTGGTGTCGAGGAAAAACCAACTTCTCAAGAGCTTCTCAACCCCGGTAAAGATCATTGGTTGCATTATTATGGTAATTATGCTGCCTGGCGTTATAGTGAACTGGATCAAATCAATAAAACTAACGTTAAGGATTTGGTTCCCGTTTGTGCCTTTCAACCCGGAGGGAATGCCATCGATGAAGGTTTAGAAGCAACGCCCATTGTCTATGAGGGAATTCTTTATCTTTCCACCTCCTGGAATCGGGTTTACGCTCTGGATGCTTCCACCTGTAAGGTCATCTGGAGTTATTTCTACAAATACCCCAAGGAAATCAACACCTTCTTTATTCCTTACAATCGGGGCGTAGCCATTGGAGACGGCAAAATTTTTATGGGTACCATTGATGGTTATCTGGTTGCACTGAGTATGAAGGATGGTAAGGAAGTCTGGAAGACTCAGGTTGATGATTGGACCAAAAACGGGAATAACATTACCGGGGCTCCCCTGGTTGTAAAGGATAAGGTAATTGTGGGGACCACTGGAGGAGAACTGCCGATTCGGGGATTTATTGCAGCTTACTATCTCAAAGATGGAAAAGAGGCCTGGCGGTTCTACACCATCCCGGATAAAAGCAAAAATGAGCCCGGCAGTGAAACCTGGGGAGGTGATTCCTGGAGGACGGGTGGCGGTGGAGGCTGGATGACGGGATCTTATGATCCTCAATTGAATCTGGTTTATTGGGGAACTGCAAACCCGGCTCCGGATTATGACTGGGGGGAAGCCCGACCCGGGGATAACCTCTACACAAGTAGTATTCTGGCCCTGGATCCCGATACCGGGAAATTGAAGTGGTATTTCCAGGAAAATCCCCACGATCCCTTAGATTTCGATAGCACCTGGGAAAGTGTTTTGATTGACACAAAAGATGGAAGGAAACTTCTGGTCCACCCCAATAAGGGAGGCTGGGTGAATGTTTTGGATCGGACTAATGGAAAGTATGTCAGTGGCTTTGCAATGATCGACAATCTGGACTGGTTTAGTGGTGTAGATAAGAATGGAAGACTCCTGAACGTTCGGGCTCCGAAACTCGGAGAGAAATTCTTCAACTGTCCCTCTACGGGAGGAGGTAGATCCTGGAACGCCGGAGCCTATAATCCCAAGACGGGAATCTGGTTTACCAACGGAATTGAGTGGTGTCAGGAAACTACTGTTCGTAAAGAAAGCCCTATTACAGTACCCCAGGCCCAAACTTTTTTTAGTGCGGACCTGGTTGCCAGACCTGCAGTAAAGGGTGAAACCGGTGGGCATATAGACGCCTGGGATCCTTTAACCGGTAAAAACAAATGGCGCGTGAAAGAGAAATATCCTACCCTCAGCAGCTTCCTGGCTACCGCCGGAGGTCTCATTTTCTATGGGGATGCGGAAGGGAACGCTAAAGCACTGGATCAAGATACCGGAGAAACCTTATGGAGCTTCAACGCCGGTTCAGGACATCGCGGAGGACCCGTTACTTATACTGTTAAAGGAATCCAGTATGTGGCTATCCCATCGGGATGGGGTTCTAAAGTGGTCGGCCTCTATCCACAGCTCTGGCCGGAGACTGAAAACTGGAAAAATAGTGCAACCTTGTTCATCTATGGTTTAAAAAGGTAATTTAACGTCTAACCCGGGTAGACCTCAAAAGAGGGGTGGAGTTCCATGCTCTATTCCCTCTTCTTTTTTAAACGGCAAAGAGGGGTCTTGCAATTAACATCCTTTCTGTTTTGAAATGTCCGCCAAGGAAACCCCTCCCTGTTCGCCCTGTGCCCTTCGAACTGCTTCGGATGAACTGGGTGTAATTAACATGACACTTCAAGTAATACCAGTTTCAAACTGAACTACGCCCTAAACAATCCTGTTCCCCTCCTCTTCTTCCTTCGATTAGCTTAGAGGGAACAGGAAAGTTAATGGCCAATTTCAATCAAAAATTGGTATAAGAAATAGTATAAGAAGGGCAACTCAGAGAAGTTACCCCTATGGCCTTTATAAGGAATAAACAAAAGTTAAATTATGCAATACCCTGATATCAGGCAAAAACTCCCTTTTATAGGGAGTGTCCTTTTAGGATGCTTTCTGTCCTGGGTCTTGTTCCCTTCGGTCCTAAGTGCGATAGAGACTCCTTTCTTTAAGGAGCTCTTACCACCTCAAACCCCGGCTATTCAAGTCGTGGCAAAAGCTCAACCGGTTCAACCTCAGCCGCCAACCTCTCAATCCGAAACTCTCCCTAAAGAAACCCGGCAGAAACGAACATTTTATCTCTGTGCGAGTCCCAATAGTTTACCTTATTCCAGCCGGGATCTGGACTTGCCGGGTTATGAACTGGAGATTGGAAAGGAGGTAGGGAAAATTCTGGGGATCAATATAAGAGTCGAATACCTTCGGGCTTATCGTCCTCGAGATTATGCAGACTGTGACTTCTTGATAGGCGTTATTCAACCTGAAGATGAGGAAGAAAACTCTCGAGGACGTTTCTTTACAAGCAAGCCTTACTACGGCACCGGCAATGTATTGGTGATTCCTAAAGAAGCTCAAGGGATAAAAAGTATTGATGACCTCGATAAGAATTTGAAAATAGGTATTGAGCCAGGTTCGTGGGCCCATTATATCCTTACCCATAAAAAGGGTTTTACCGTAACCCCTTATGTGACCCAAGAAGATATTATAGAGGCTATGGCCAACAAGGAAATTCAAGCAGCAGTTGTTACAGCCGCTGCAGTCGGCTGGTATCTTAAACAACATCCCGATGCGCCTATTAAAGTTCCCGAAGGCTATGTTCCAGAACCAGAACTTCGATGGAATGTCGTGATGGGTGTGAATAAAATTAACAAAGATCTAGAAGAAGCTATCAATGCAGCTCTTACCCTTTTAACCCAAAACGGGACGATTCAGTCTATTATGGCCAAATATGGGGTTCCCTATTATCCTCCTTTCCCTGCAACAAGGTAAAAAATACAAGGAACTGCAAAAGAGATTTTATCGGAACTTTTCACAGATCCGATTTGTCAAAATTGTGGTAAATCTTGCCATTAAAAAAGCGAGCCTCTGGAAGGTTGGCCTTTACAACTTAGCACCGCATCAACATAACATCATAATATCCCGATAGATAGGGAATTTCCAGATTTGATTTGCGATTTTATGGTTAGAGTTCCTTATCTTATGTAGAAGAGAGAAAGAAAATCCTATGAAACGAACATCTTTTATTCTCCTATGGATTTCTTTTTTTATTTGGGGATTTTTACCATTACTTTTGGCCGATGAGGAACATCCTCGACAAGATTCTACTCAACATCAACACGAATCGTCACTTCAGCCGCAACAACCAACCTCTTCTCCCACAGGACATCAACAGGAAGGTGAAATCAGGCATCTACAGGGAATACCCACCGGGTCACAACCACCGACTTCCTCCAGGGAACCTCACGAAGGGCATTCCCATAAGGCTGAAGAACAGGCCCACAGCTCAACCCAGGGTCTTACTGATCTTCAGGCCTGGGGTAAAGGGTTGATGAATCAGTTACATTGTGCCGGATGCCATTTCGTAGAAGCAAGGCATGGGCATACCGGTCATATCCATAACTTTCCTGAGCTTTACTTTGAAGGGGATAAGGTCCGGGCATCCTGGCTATTTTCCTTTCTCAAGAAACCCTATCCTTTGCGTCCGGGTATTCAACAAAGAATGCCGGACTTCAGGCTTTCAGATGAGGAAGCCCTGGCAATTACCGAGTATCTTATGACTCTTAAAGATCCCAAGGCCTCTCCACTTCCTGAGGAAGTTAAGCTTAACGGTCCTCCAACGAAAGAGAGTATAGAAGCCGGAGCACTTCTGGCCGGCCCGGAGTATCTGGCCTGTTTCAAATGCCATCCGCAGGGTGATAAAAAGCCGGAAGGCCGCCCCGAGGAGTGGGCCCCAGACCTCTCCCTGGCCCGGCAACGTCTCAATCCGGATTGGGTTGTTCGCTGGCTTCTGGATCCTCAAAAGATTCAACCCGGTACTAAAATGCCGACCTATTTCCCGGAGGAAAAATCCGGACCGGAAAACATCCTGGGTGGGAATAAATGGAAACAAATTGTAGCCCTTCGGGATTATATTTTCAGTTTGGGGCCTGAATCCACCGACGGCTATAGTCGGGCAAAAGCCCAGTTCCCTACAGCGACGGCAGATAAAGGTCGGATGCTTATACAGAATTTAAATTGTACCGGATGCCATAAGATCGCAGGGTTTCCACCCGATATAGTACCTAATGGACCACCTCTTTTAGGAATTAAAGAATTCGTTCCCGATGAAAGCTGGTTAACCCATTATCTGATGAATCCTACGACTATCCAAACCTATCCGATCGGCTACAAGCCCCATCCAGGTGCCCGACATCCGGGATTTCGCCTCTCTAATGAAGAAGCCGCGGCTATCGCAGCCTATCTGATGACCCTGGAACTGGTTCCTCAAAAAACTTCAAAGCCTGAGAAGCAGTCACAGGAA
This sequence comes from bacterium, assembly GCA_030550175.1. GTDB lineage: Bacteria > Moduliflexota > Moduliflexia > Moduliflexales > JAUQPW01 > JAUQPW01. The sequence goes on along the minus strand of JAUQPW010000019.1, from coordinate 40,207 downwards.
GGATCTAAAAAACATGGTTCCACCAGCCAACAGCAGGAACATGAACACGGTACGCACAGTAGTCATAAAGAGTCCGGCAGTCAACATGGGCATGGGGATCATGAACACTAAAAAGTGAACCATATATCTGCTTGTAATCCCAAATTTACCTTGACAAAAAATAGGGTGAATTAAATAATCATTTACATTAACCTTTGAGTTAATCGTTCCTTAAAAAGGATAACTTCTCATTTCAAAAGGTATGACCGAGACATTAAACGGGTTTAAAACGGGGCTGATGGCATTATTGGATACTCAGGGTCAAGCTCAATGGTCGCGTGATGTAACTTCGATTACCCTGGAAAACCCCTCACAGTTTATCCGTACGTTTGCTCTGGCTTCCCGTCGTTATCCAAAATCTCACCTCACCTCAACAGATGCAAATCGGTTTACTATTCCCGACCACTGGCGCATTCTGGATTTAGTTCGTGTGGTGTTCTTGCTCTATGCAGAACAGGTATTGGATAAAGAATTTATATCTTTACCACAGAAACTCCTCATAACCACCGATGCCGAAGAGCGTTGGGCTGTAAACTACAGTTTACCTTACTTAAAAGGTTCAGATGCTCTCCACGACATCGCCACTGAATCCCTTCGTACCAATATAAAATCTGTATTCGAGTCCCTGGCCCATTTTAATCCCTATACATGAACCGATCTCCGGGAGCCTGCCTTTAATCAAATGGTTCTCAAGGCGTTATTCATCGAAAGTCCCTTATGGCCCATCCAGGGTTTAGATGAAAGGGCTAATCCTCACCTGGCCCAAATGCTTATCGATTATATGCGGGAACGAATTGCAGCCAAACGGGTGGTTCATTATGAATTATTCAGGGCAATAGGAGGTTATCTAGAAGAATCCCATTAGAAAACTATCTACGACTACTTTTTGATAACCCCCGGCCATACACGGGATGCTATCCACTTACTTCTACGCCACCATGCACACTTACCTTTTTATTCGGAATATTTAGATCAATTAAACGGGATTGCACCCATGACACCAGGTACAACCTGGGAAACGTTAAAGGAGCTCCATTATGGCAAATGAACTTAAATTCATTGATCCTCATATTCATTGTACCTCCAGGATTACCGATGACTATGTTCGAATGGCCCAAGCTAGTATTGTTGCGGTGATAGAACCTGCGTCTTGGCTCGGTCAGCCTCGAACGAACGTGGGTACTTTTAACGATGTGCAATTGGAATAGAACCGGAACAGGGCCTGACCTATGAACTCATACCGGAAGTCATGGAGTTTTTCGCAAACTACGTGGATCGGGTTAGAGCTGAATTTCTGGCCGGACAAATATCGGACCAGGGACCCGATTTCTCCAAGGATCCCAGACACCTTGAAGAAGCTAAGAACGTGATCCGTCAATTCCTGGGGGTTAATTTCGATACCTGCCATCAACTGGTGCAATATGAAGATTTAATCCAATCTGTTGGGTTTCTTCAGCAATCCGAGATTAAAATTTTTAAGGTACAGGTCTCTAATGCCATTCAAGTTGATAACCCCTTAAAGAATGTCAAAGACATGGACGTAATCGAAAAATACTTTATGAACTCCAAGTTTTTGCATCAGGTGGTAGGTGTTAATGCGGAAAGGAAACCGGTTATTTTTTCTCTGGATTTACCTTATCTTTTTACCTCAGAGGGGAAGAATGAACTGGCTCAACGAGGGGTCACCCAACTGAGAACCCACTATCATGTACCTGTATAAAGGAATTTATTTTTCTCCCAGACCCTGGGGACAACCCTTCTCCCAAAATCCTTAGGGAAGAAGTTCCCCTCATTATCGAAACCTATACATGGGTAGAGCAGATAGCCCATAAAACAGGTACAGGAACTGGCGATCTTAGCGCAAATATCGCAAACGAATTAGAATATGTTCGGAAGGTTCTGGAAGAAAAGGGTTTCCGTTGCAGAAGCTAGTCTGAAAGGTTCTTGAAAAATCTTTTCGATGTCCTGGGTACCTTCCTGGTATTTTCTCATTTTTTAACTGTAGAGGATACCGGGGTTTTGAAAACCTTATGCTAAAGACTGTAAAACCTTATCTTCAACTCATGCGGATCCCCCATGTTTTCACCTCTATGGCAGATATCTTTGCCGGGTACTTCGCAACGACACAGTTCCATCCAGGACAAATCAAATATCTGATCTTTCTCCTTTTTTCAAGCTCTTTTCTTTATACGGCAGGAATCGTCTTCAATGATTATTTCGATTACGAAGTAGACTTGAAAGAACGTCCCCAACGTCCTCTTCCTTCTGGACAAATCAGCCTCCATACGGCTCTGGTTATAGGCATTGGCTTCATCCTCCTGGGGATTCTTTTTGCGGGATTTGTAGGGGTCCAAAGTTTTGTTTTTGCAGTGCTTCTGACGGGTGCTATTCTCTCTTATGATGGGATTACTAAAAACATCCCGATTTTAGGTTCTCTTAATATGGGTAGCTGTCGTTTTCTAACTGTTCTATTAGGAATGAGCATAGTTCCCGGGCAAATTTCCTCAAAAATTATCATTGCTTTCCTGGTTATGCTCTACGTCATCTCCATAACGACGCTCAGCAAGGGAGAGGTCATAGGGGGAGAGCGACGAGGACAACAACTGGCTACCCTGGGGGTTATCCTGGTCCTGGGCTGCTTCTACATATGGTTAAAAGGAATCCTGACCGGTTTTACGCCTCTTATTTTCTTAATCCTCTTTTTTACTGTCGTAACCCTTCGACCTTTAGTGAGGGTTCTTCTGGAAGCAACTCCTGACAACATTAAAATAGCCGTTAAAACCCTTATCCTCTCTATTATTCTACTCGACGCCTACTTTACAGCCGGATTTGCTGGTTTCCTCCTGGGCTTACTGGTTCTGGCTCTGTGGATTCCTGCCGTACAGATTGCCAGATTTTTATATGTAACGTAAAGTCCAGAGTCTAAGGTTATTCTATCCTATGACCTTAGATTTTGGACTTTACACTTTAACCCTAAAATGCATAAGACCGTCGTAATGAATGTTGTCGGATTAACTCCCCAGCTGCTGGGACCCCATACTCCCCACCTGAGTGCCTGGGCTCAGCGAGGAAAGATAGCAACCATAGGAGCTGTTACCCCTGCCGTAACGTGTACAGCTCAGGCCACCTATCTAACCGGAAAGTATCCCGATAAACATGGCATTGTCGGAAACGGCTGGTATTTTCGGGATGAATGCAAAATCAAGTTTTGGCGCCAATCCAACAAACTGGTTCAGGCACCGAAGATTTGGGAGATAGCCCGTACCCTCGATCCCACCTTTACCTGTGCCAATCTTTTCTGGTGGTATAACATGTACTCCTCGGTAGACTATGCGGTGACCCCACGACCTATCTATCTGGCAGACGGGCGGAAGATCCCGGATATCTATACACGGCCCGCCGAACTAAGGAGCGAGCTACAAAATCAATTGGGTACCTTTCCTTTATTTGATTTTTGGGGTCCCCAAACTTCCATTCACTCCAGCCAGTGGATTGCCGAATCGGCTAAACGGATCGATCAAAAGTATCATCCAACCCTGACTTTAATCTACCTCCCGCACCTCGATTACAACCTGCAACGCTTCGGTCCTCACCATCCATCTATTCACAAAGATCTTCAGGAGATCGATGCGGTTTGTGGGGATTTAATCGATTACTACGAGGCCCATGAAGCTCAGATCATTGTACTTTCGGAATACGGCACTACAGATGTTTCTAGGGCCATTTCGCTCAATCGAATCTTCCGGGAGAGGGGTCTGATCGCTATCCGTGAGGAACGGGGGTTAGAACTTTTAGATGCCGGAGTGAGCACGGCCTTTGCCGTCGCCGATCATCAAATTGCCCATATTTATATCAATGAGCCATCCAAAACCCAGCAAGTACGAAGGATTCTGGAAGAAACTGAAGGGATCGAGCAGATTCTCGATGAAGCCGGAAAAGTAAAGTACCATCTGACCCATCCCAGAGCCGGAGATCTCATCGCTATTTCCCAATCGGATGCCTGGTTTACCTATTACTACTGGCTCGATGATCGACGGGCACCTGATTTTGCAAGAACCGTAGATATTCACCGTAAACCCGGTTATGACCCTGTGGAATTATTTACCGATCCTACCATTAAGTTCCTTCCGTTAAAGGTAGGATGGATCCTTCTCAAGAAACGACTCGGATTTCGATATCTGATGGACGTAATACCTCTGGATCCTTCCCTCGTAAAAGGATCTCATGGTCGTGTAACGGATTCACCGGTCGAAGGTCCTCTCTTTATCACCCAACAAGGAGACTTGCTGGACAAAAGATCCATAGATGCAACGGAGGTTTATGATCTTATTTTAAAGCATTTGCGTAGGGATAACGGAAGTTAAAGAACCTCTAGCCTGTCCAAAGTTAAGGAGAATATTTTATGACTCAAGTAATACCCGATACAACTACTCGAACTCCGTATTGGCTCAAAGGTCATTGGATTGAAACCTGCAACTGTGACCCGGGTTGTAACTGCAACTTTGGGGGTTTCCCGGATCATGGTTCCTGCCACACTATTGTTGGTATAGAAGTTATTGAAGGAACCTACGGGGAAGTGGATCTTGCAGGTGTCCGCACGGTATTTGCTGTAAAGTATCCGGGAGCCCTTCATGAAGGTCATGGACGGTCGGTTCTGTTCGTCGATGAATCTGCCAGCCCCGAACAGGTCAAATCGATCAAAAGAATTCTATCAGGTAAAGCCGGGGGTATGCCCTGGGAAGTTCTTGCTCCTACTATTGAAGTGGCGGAAGGGCCTATTCTCAAACCGATTGAGATGAAGGTCGATGGCCGGCGGTCCTATTTTCGAATTCCGGGTATACTGGAAGTCCGCTTAACTCCCCTCAAAAATCCGGTTACGGGTGAAGAACATGAAGTTCATATTGTCCTTCCGCGAGGCGGATTAATCTGGAATGATGGAGATGCTGCTACAACCGAGATCATGGGTATCAATTATGGGAACATTCAGTTTGAATACCCGGGTCAAAACGGAATCTATGCCCTTGTAGAATGGACTAATCAGAAATAGAAACTCATACCCTTTATGAATCAACGTTTCACTTCTCTTCCCCGCGAGCAACTTATCACCGGGGGGATCTTAGCTGTATCCACCCTTCTTGCCTGGCTTATGACCGTTTTGATGGGGAAACCTGGTGGAATGACCGGGGTCGAATCGATGGGTTCTTCAGATTCGATGAACGAAAGCTGGCTCACTTTGGTGGTCTTCCTGCTCATGTGGCTCAGCATGATGGTAGCTATGATGTTTCCTTCAGCGGCTCCCATGATTCTGTTATTTAACCGTCTTGTTCGTCAAAGGAAGTCTCAGGGTCAGGTTTTTGTACCGACATGGGTCTTTGTAGCCGGATATCTTGCGATCTGGACGGCCTTTGGAGTGATAGCCTATCTTGCAATCTGGGTCGTACAATCAGAAAGTACCCGGGTATCCGATGGAGGCTTGCTCCAACTTATTCGGACCGGTCAGGGGCTTCTTCTGATACTGGCCGGGCTTTACCAGTTTAGTCCCCTCAAAACAGCTTGCCTGCGCCATTGTCAATCCCCACTGGGATTCATTGCTCAACACTGGCGTGAGGGAATAGCAGGTGCTTTCCGAATGGGTTTATATCACGGTACCTACTGTCTCGGTTGTTGCTGGGGACTTATGCTTGTTCTGTTTGCGGTGGGTTTGATGAACCTTGTCGCCATGGGTCTTCTAACTCTGATTATTTTCATTGAGAAAGTCAGCCGTCATGGAGGGTTCATCGGTCGGATAGTTGGAGCAGGTCTGATAGGACTGGGAATCTACCTGGTTTTTTAGAGCTGTTTGAAATATCCACGAAGGACCGTTTCTGGGACGCGGAGACACGGAGACGCGGAGACACGGAGACAAGGGGAATTTTGTCTCCGTGTCCCAAATTTACTGTCTTCGGCTGTTTCGTTTCAAGAACCAGACTTCCGCTCCGGCTATAAGTAGAAAGGCTGCGATGGGATAAAGGTACTGGCTAATGGGCCTGGGTGTTTCCAGGAACAGGTAATACCAGGTTGAGAGGGATCTTTTCAGCTCGGTTTCTCCATTGGAGCCGTCCCAGGCAGAAAAAGCGATGGGGATAAACTTTCCAATCTCAAATTGGTAGTCGTGGTCTTTATCGTCGGTGGTTAAAGCTCGCTTGAAAAGGACCTTCCATTGACCGTTCTTATAGATACCTTTACCTTGAAGGGTTTGGCTTTCCTGATTTTGTAGGGTTTCCTTGAATGGGCCACTTGCATTGGATTCTTTAACATCTTGCCATTCAGCTTTCCAGGTCCATAAATAGACCGGCCTTTCGGAATCCCCCATAATAAAGTATGGTTTTATGAAACCACCGGGATCTGGCTTGACAGGGAATTGAATAGCGATAGCATCGCTGAATTTTTGGGGACTTCCTGGTTGAGGAGCCGAAGGGTTATCTGGTTGAGAAGGGGGTTGACTTTGTTGACCTTCCGCCGATGCGATTTGTTGGATAGCACCTGCAGAGGGAGGATCCTGGGTTCTATCATTCCACATAACCAGGAAGGCAATTTCCTTATTATTATGTACAGCCTTTACAAAGATAGAATCAATGGAAGGTGTGAACAACCTGGGTTCCATGGTAATCTGGCCAGAAAGTGGGAAGTAGTGAGCGGGTAGCTCATTCCATCGCGGGTCTTCAGGTTCTGTTGGTAGTTCACCCTGAATAAGCTTCGCCCTGAGTACGGTAACTTCGGGTTTATTTTCGGGGGATAAAGATCTCACGTAATAGGCTAGGTCCCAGGCATCTTCTGGTTTTTCAAAGGAATCCAAAAAGGAGGGCATGGGAGTTCCGTTGATCCCCGTTATGATGCGCATATAAATATCTTCCACCGAACCGCCCCCTCGGAAAGTCCAGTTTTTTGTCAGATCGGCAGGTTTTATAGGGAATCCCCAGTTATCCTTAAGTTCCGGAGCCGAAGGACCATCACCCCGTCCTTCCTGTCCATGACATTTCCAACATTCTAGATCCTGAAAGAGCTGCCGTCCTTTCTCGAGATCGGGTTTGGCAGGTTTCGGCGTGGTGACTACTTTCTCTGCGGTTTCCGAAGCAAATTTAGGAGAAAAAGTTTTAATATAATGAACCAATTGCCAGCGGTCCGCTTCGCTCAGTTGTTGCCAGGCTGGCATTGAAGATCCCGGCATCCCGAGGCTGATGGTTTGGAATAGATCTGAATCTAAAGGAAGTTGCCCACCGGAGGTAGTTCGGATCTTGTAAAGACCTGCTGTAAAATCTCGAGGTTTTGGAAATATGAAGGGTTCTGATACCCCCTTTCCATCTCCATTATCCCCATGACATTGGGCACAATTTTTTTGATAGAGGGCTTTACCCACTTCAAGGTTTTTTTCGGGAGGTTGCGCTTCTCCGGCATGAACAAAGTTTAGATTGAGAAAAAAAATCAGGAGTACCACAGAAATCCAACCGTAGAGGTTAATTGTCTTTTTCATTTAATCCCGTGAAACGTAACAGAAGCCAGGAGCCAGAGGTCAAAAACTAAAACTGCTTCTGACTTCTGACTCCTGACTTCTGACCCCTGGGTTATGTTATTGATCTTGCTCCCACTTCCTGGGCTGATAGCCGGTTGCTTCATATAAGTACAGAATAACAGACCAGATCTCGTCTGCTGTTAGATAATTTTCCCAAGCTGGCATCGCGGAATTCCAGGGAGTTGCTTCTGTTGGAAGATTGGGCCCACCTTTGGCGATTCTCCAAAAAAGATAAGATTCTTGAAGCTGTGCAATGGTCCCTACATCGGTAAAATTTGCAGGCTTCGGATTAAGTCCTTCGGCAAAATGGCCTTCTCCGTTTAACCCATCTCCGTGGCAATAGAAACAATTTTTAAAATAAATGACCTTGCCTCTATTTACGTGCTCCTGGAAATGCTCCTTATCTCCCCTCAAGGGATTCCCTAACCCTTGGAGTTTAATGGTTCCATTACGAAAACTAATGGTATCCGGAGGGGCCGGATGAATGGTTCGTAGTTCTGCCGGAGGTTCTATTTTTGGTTGAACTCTCAGGTAAACCAGGTATGTTGCCAGTACGGGAAGAACGATAAAGATAACCGCTCGAACTCCTCTAAATCTGGGATCATAAAGCGTTGCATGGATAGGACTCAGGAAACTTTTCCAGGTCTCCTCGCTGGAAGAAACAAAGAGGAAAATTCCGAAAAGGGTGATAATCAGATAAAGCAAAAATAGACTTTGGGGAATGGGGGGGTGAATGCCGTATTTAAAAATAAGAATAGCGATAACAAGGAGTAGAATGGCATGTACAAAAGAGCTTCTCAGAATAGACATATTTTAAAATGGAAGACATAAAACCCAAAGCGCCTTTGAGGCCTTCAGGTCTTATGTTTTACGTTTTATCTTAATAACTCATCGTTAAGGCTCTTTCAAATCCATGGGGTAATCTAGAGTTCGTCATTGCGAGGGGCAGTATGAACCGAAGCTCAGGGCAAAGCAAAGGAGACGAAGCCATCCCTTGACTTCAAGGGATGGCTTCGCAGAGTTTACCTGCAGGTATCGAAGGGCTCGCAATAACATTGCTACTCGTTTAATTACACATGGGTATTACTCTACTGAGACTTATTCTGTTCAGAACCTGTGGTTGGGTTTTTGCTACCCTGGGTTTCGGCTCCTTCCTTCTTTTCGGTTTCTGCCGGTTTAGCTTCGGGGACCGGTAAGGAAGACGCCTTTGTCTCCTGGACTCCTTCTTTCTTTTGACCTTCAGCAGGTTGAGCTCCTTTACCCGGTTCACTGCTCTCCGGCGACCCTCCTTTTAAGGTCATAAGAAAAGCCACCAGATCCATAAATTCTTGGGCTTTCAGTTTCTCCCCAAAATCTTTAGGCATTAATCCGGCAGGATACCCGGCTACCACCTTTGCGTCGGGATCCAGGATGGATTCTATAATATAATCGGGCGTAGCAATAGCTCCAATGGCTGAAAGATCTGGAGCCCGGGGTCTTCTGGGTTTACCAACTCCTGGGATAATATGACACTGAACACACACTTCTGCTACGGCCTTTCCGGCTTCAGGATTTCCGGGGAGTTTCAAGGAGGCAGGCGCCGCAGGAGCTACAGAAGTAGGGGTCGCCGAGGTTTCAGAGGGAATATCCGAGGGTTTAACATCTACCGTCCCCCCCAAACTTTCAAGGAATGCCACGACGGCTAAAATCTCCGTTGGGTTTAAAGAAATGGGAGGTTTATTAACCGCAGGCATAATAGGAGGATACCCCTCTACCACATAGGCGGTGGGATTAATAAGAGATTCTATCAAGTATTCCTTGGCGGATTTTCCCGGCTCACGTGTGGCGGCTCTGGCTCCTATTCCTGCTAGATCAGGAGCTCGGGGTCCTTTTTCGCCGATGGCATGGCAAAGCGCACACGTTCCTTTTCCATAAAAAATATCTTTACCGGCCTGAACCAGAGCTTCTGGAGTGAGATTCTCTTTACTTAGAGAAAGCTCCTGGGGAGGTCTTGACTCCAGTTGTGGGATACTATTGGCATAATAGGTAAAAATACCTATAACAATCAGCGTAAACAAAACAACTTTAAGCCCGATAAATTGATTGGATCCATTCATGCTGTATAACCCCCTTTCAGCTTGGCAGTGGTTATTCCTTCTACTTCCTCCTCAACTCGTTCCTCAAGGATCTTTGTTTTTTCTCCAAGGTGACCGATCCAGAAGATAAAAAAGACCAGGGCAAAAAACAGAAGAACACAAATGGAAACCATATCGGCTGCAAAGCCTAATGTCGGGGAGAAAGCTTCGGGGGAAGTATCGCGCATGACTCCGTAAACGTGCCAGTGTTGTCGAATGGCCGACCGGGCATATCCCATGAGTCCCATTAGCCAGGTAAACGTAATGGCAACGAGGAAAAGAGCATATTGAGAACGGGGTGGCATTTTTCCCCACCGAATGGGTCCGATCTCCTCTGCATTACGGAGCATAAAGATATCCAGGATCATGGTCAGGATAATAGCACTTAATACGGCTAAAACCTGATAAACCGAATATCCAATTCGCACGATGGCTTCTACAAAGTATCCCCGAACTCCGTAAAAGACTACAATAAAAGCCGCCAGGAAGAGAATAAGCCCTTGAATAACCACGCCAGTCTTAGCCCAGGAAACCCTGGAGATTTTATTGCCCCGCCGATAGAACAAGAAGCTAAGAAAAGTACTCAGAATCATGATATTGACCGCGGTATTTTTAGCTGACATAACCCCCAGAACTCCCAAAAGGGGATGGTGAGCACCACCCATTTTTCTCGCTTCTTCCAGACTGGCTACCAGGCTATGGGGAGTTGCCCAAACCAGCGTGCCAACAACTAAAACCAACAAAATAAGTCTGGTATACAGTCGATATCTTTCGGCCCCTGGGATCCGCTCCATACCGATCCACAAATAGTAATTACTTGCTAGGAAAATAATTCCGATAAGGATCGCCTGAATAATCCAGAGCCAGGAGAGAAAGCCCCCCATCATGGTGATTCCCAATTGTTGATCAAAGGCATAAATTTCTCGACCAAACCAATACCCGGCAAAGGGAAGAACAATAAAGGCTTGAATGGCTATAAAATTCCCGATATATCCCATCCAATCATAATGGGCTCTTTCTTCCTCGGTTTTTGAAGATAAAAATCGAAAAGCCGCATAGGCCGCTGCAATGGAGCCTCCAAAAACGATATTGGCGATGAGTCGATGGATATTCAAAGGCATCCATAGCGGATTGTTGATCGCCTTCCAGAGGCTAACCAGATTACCTTTTTCATCAATCCCACTGGGACTCATCATAAAGGTCGTCCAGGCATCGGTAATAAAAAGGACGGCAATCCCAAAGAGATTTAAAAGTACCCCCAAGGCTAAATGGAATTTTTTCTTTTCCCCTTGTAACCACTCCCAGCCGTACCAATAAAGATAAAGGGTAAAAGTTTCTCCAAAAAAGAGAAAAGGATAAATCCACAAGGTGGGAGAGAAGATGTTCGATAAGTAATTAAAAAACTTGGGATAAAGGGTAATAAATAAGAAGGTAAGGATGGCCCCCCAAATAGCCGTTGCGGAAAACGCGATTAATAGAAGCTTGGTAAACTCTTTGGCCAGTTTGTCGTAACGTAATCTTTGCATGGGATCTCGGGCATAGAACCCGATAAACTCTACAATCACCGCAAAAATAGGAACACCTAAAATAAAGGCTGCAAACATCAAGTGCAATTGGGCTGCAATCCACATGATTTGTCGGCTTCCTATATACGGAAATGCCCGATACTCCATGGGCTGATCACCGGCAGGTTGCTGGGCAAACGCCGAACCTAGTAGGATCACAAAAAAAAGCAGAGAAAAGATGAAAAAAACTTTACGATTTATTTTTCTCATAAAGCAATTGGAGACTCACGCTTTCCGGCAGAAAACGAGACTCTCTGTTGTAAATTTTTTCACTCCAAGTCCCCTTCAGGACCCTTATTTAAAGGTCAGCATATACGGCCCATCTGCACGCATATGAGCAAACAAGCGGTCATTCTCCCAAATACCCATCCCAAAATAATAAGGTTTTTTGAGATCTTCAAACTGAATATCGAAATCTTTGTTCTCGGTCACCAGGGCACGACCGATTTCTAAAGTCCAGGTACCCTCTCTATAAACTCCCTTGGCATTGATGACATCCCGACCTTTGGGAAGGGGTCCTATCACCCAACCTGGAAGAGTATCCCCCGGCTTTACAACGCTCGGGTCCAGGGGAACCTCGTTACCTTTCATCAAGAAGGGCTCTTTATTTGGTCCTCCTTTGGGCATCCATTTAGGTACATTATTTTCGATATTTCTTACAAAGGGTTCATCCCCGGTTCCATCCCATTTATGAGCAGCATAGAGGCGTTTTTCTTCATCCGGCTGATCTTTTTTACTGACAACCGTGTTATCCAAGTGACCGTTGTCTACTTTCCCCAACGGATTGGAGTGAGCTGCCTTCCATTGCCAGATATCTGTATATTGTCCCGGACCGTTGGTGTGCATACGATCTTCCCTCTCCTCAACATGGCAGAGAGCTACACAACCCTTTTCATTAAACCCGGTGACAGAGTCTTTAATATTCCATTGAAAGGCCAGACGATCTTGATCCGCATCCCAGGATTGACTTCCCCCATATCTGGGCTCCTGCTTAATGGACCAGGCCCCATCTTTGAAAACCCACATATCCATATTGATGGATTCCGTCTGGTCTGGCCAGGTAATCAAGAAAAATATTTCCTTGTCCGTATAGACCGATTTAAGTTTCGCCTCCGGACCATCTTTCGTTTGAATTTTAACCTCTTTAGCTTTTTGCCAGACCTCATCACTCCCATCCCCATCTATCTTCGGAGCTACATTCACTTTGATAGATTCAACAGGGATAGGAGCCTGCTGAGCTAAAATAAAAAGATTGGTTGATAACAACATCATACCCACGGTAGTTACAAGAACCCCGGCGAAAATCCCTACTCTCATAACATATCCACCTCCTAAGGTTAGTTAGCTCACGTAGATATTTCCTACTACCTATTCAAAGATCAAACGGGTTAAAACGCTTTTAAGATCGCTTGTAAACTCGAGGGGGTATCCCTTATGGACCATTTCTAATTGAAGGGAGAGTACCTTATAAAGATAAAGGCTTATTATGTTTAATTATATCATTTATCAGAGGAAGATTTGTCAATAAAAATTTAATGGAAAACTCTACTTTATGAAAACCAACGGTGAGGGAACAAAAGGCTTACGGAATTTTGAAAGCAGCTTTCTCAACCCGTAGAAGAAAGTAGGAGGTTTTATTGATCCGGCTGACGCTTTTTTACATTCGCCGCCTTCATCAATAATTCCAGCACTTCATAGGGTTGTGCTCCCACAACCCCTTGCTTGTTGATTACGAAAGTCGGAACCCCTGTGATTCCCATCAGATAAGAGCGGTGCCAGTCGGAATCAACGGCCTCCTTAAAGGTTCTTTCCTCAAGCACAGCCTGAGCCTCTTTATCTGAAAGACCCACAGATCGGGCTATATCTATAAGTACCGGAATCTTTCCGATATTTTTACCCTCCCCAAAATAAGCTCGAAAAACCGCCATATGAAATTCATCCCTTTTACCCTGGGATTCGGCCCATTTACCTAATTCCTGGGCTAAACGACTGTTATAGGTCATTCTACGCTCCCCAAAGGGTAGCCCTTCAGCAGCGGCTACTTGCCTCAAGCGAGCCATCATGATGGAGAGATCTAGGGAACGACCCGCAAAAAGTTCTTCCAGGGTCTGCCCCTCTTCCGGAGTTTCGGGATGAAGGGGAAAAGCTCTCCATTTAACTTCTATCTCATAGTTTTTTCGTAGTTTCTCAATACGTCCCGTACTGAAATAGCACCAGGGTCAAACATAGTCTGAGAAGACTTCAAGAACTGCAGGTTCGGCCATAAACTTTTTCCTTTCTTTGCGGAATTAAAGATTTAGCCCCTATCCCTAGGGGGCCCGTAAAAATAAACAGTTTCTTACCCCGTTGATTTATGCGCTCATACGAACGCCAACTAACTGAACCGTTAATACGTAAACCGGCCAGAAATCTCCATCAAGTATATCAAGTATATCACCAACTTTTGGAGGTGTCACGATTAATCTACCCCCACTTACAAATCTTATCCAGGAATTTAAGCAAATCATCTTAGATTAGGAAAAATTTTTATACAAGAAGTGATCAATATAAAACTTAGAGATCTTTTTATACGTTGCTTAACTTAAAGAGAATATCTAAATAATTTTTCTTAAAAGCTGTTAATGGCCTTGTTGGGAGCAAAAAGTTATGAAAAAATATGAAATTGTTTCTTATGGACAATTTCGCTTGCTTAAAAGTATTTCCCTGGAATATGGTAATACATATGATCCGGACAGGATCTAAACAATTTTTTAACAACCCGTTTAAATCCTGAATCGTATAGATCTGTTTTAAGATTCTGTATAAGGGAGGAAAAAGTACGTTGCTTAGTAAATTCCTTCCTCCTTCTTAAAAAGCCAAAATGAGGGACGCAGCAAGGACCTTTCTCTCCTCATTTTGGCCTTTTGTTTTACTACCTCTAATAGGGAAATGAGAAAACCTATACCGATCGAACAGATCCATAAAATTCCCTTCTGGCTGGATAAGTTTTTAGGATAAAAATAAAACAGGATAAAGTTCATAGAAATTTAAGACCCTTCTGCCATATATTATCTATGTGGAACCTTCAACGCATTTTAAAGATATTACCTTTGTAGCCTTCGATTTGGAAACAACGGGTTTAGATCCCCTTTCGGGGGATCAAATTTGCGAGATTGGAGCCGTTAAGTTTAAAGATAAGGAAATCCTGGGAATTTTTAATCAACTGGTGAATCCAGGCTGTTCCATCTCCTCCGAAGTCTCCGCCCTTACCCATATTACCAACGATATGGTGGCAGAGGCCCCGCCTCTGAAAGAAGTGCTTCCGAGGTTTGTGGAGTTTATCCAGGATACTCTGCTGGTTGCCCATAATGCACCCTATGATCTGAGTTTTCTGGCCGTTGCCTTCGAGAAAGAAAAGATAACCCCTGGTGATAACAAAACCCTTGATACTCTTACCTTATCTCGGGTCCTTTATCCTCAATACAAACATCATAATCTGGATGAGTTAAGGCAAAGATTCAATATTACGCATCCCCATGCTCATCGGGGGTTGGGAGATGCCCTAGTTACAAAGGATCTATTTAACATTTTCCTGGATAAGCTTCAGGCAGAAGGGGTATTTACTCTGGGTGGATTGCTCAAGCGGCATGGTCCTTTCTACCAATTCCCCCTGTGGGAGAATCAGGCATTTAAACGCTATCCCCTGGATCTGGTCCAGGGACTCCGAAAGGCTGCTCAAGAACAACGCTCCGTTTTTATAGAATACAAATCTACAAAGCAGAAAGAGAAAGTGGGACGGCTGGTAGATCCTTATTTTTTTCTTAAACTTGATGAGCATACTTACTTAAGAGGCTACTGCCATCTCCGTCAGGAAGTTCGAAATTTCCGGCTGGATCGGATTACAAAGTTTGAGTTGATGGAAAGAACCTTTAAGCCCAAGAAGGAAACCGATTAGTAGCCTGTAAAGCTGGTGCTACGTAATTCTCTGCAAAGAGTGGTTCCTTGATATTTTGTCACACAAATTTTTCTCCCACAACTTATTACCGGATTATCTGGTTGGTTTCCTCTGTATTCGAAATACTGGATGGCGCGGTGCCTCTGCTATAAATGCTTCAATCGGAGACTCTGGGCGAACATCGAAGTAAGGCTGGACGATTCTCACTTGTGAGAGATACTTCTTCAGCACGGGTGCACTCTCCTCTGGGTTAAGTTCGATAATGTCCACTGTTTCTGATCGCCCTCCACGTGAAAGTCTTACCTGTCGGGCAACTCTAGCATTGCGTACCCAATTCACCTCCCCATAGGGAGATACCAACCATCGATCACTCCCTTCTTCAACCAGAGTAATGGGAGTGGAGTAGAGTTTACCACTCTTGCGCCCCTGTACCGTCAGCAAATAGGTGTTTTTTGGGGCAAGCCCAAGGCGAATTAACGGCCTTATCAGGCTATTGAGCATCCTTACTGTAGGTGTTACCCGATATTGTTTTGCCATAGACCTACCTGCTCTGCGGGTAACCATCTAACGCGCCGGTATCAACCGGACCGTAAAGCACCCGCAGAGCGGCTGCATAGGGTGACGGGTACTCATTCTATCCTGAATTCTTGATAACGCTCGGGAGCATATCGCAGGGCCAGCAATCCCGTTGCTTCCTCCTCTTTGATTGCTTGGGCCAATACTCCTTCCTCTCCATAGGGCAAGTACGCCTGGCACTGCCCGGATGGAGTAATCAAACTGGTCGCCGATTCTTGGAACCGCAATGTGTAATTGACACTGGCAAAGTAGATTATGTTCTCCAGGCTGAGAAGCATCATCGCCTTCTCGTAGTAAGGCCCATTGACCGCCCCCCACTACGTCAGCTTCGGACAAAAGCCGCTTGATCTTATCTAAACCCTCCTCAAGGGTTGAGGCAATACGAGGTGATGCCAGAGCAATAATCATGAATAACCTCTCCGCAAAATGGCTTCGACTAAAATAGGTTGAACGCCTGACGAAAGGCTTCCCTCCAAAGGGAAGCGGAGTCAGACATAACTTCTCGTTCTTCAAGTGCAAAGTGAACCGAGCATCTCGAAGAACGATCAGCAGCGGCGCTGCATGCTGTTGTCAGGCAGCCAAATACTATTGTGGGCCCTCGTTATGGAGCCATTTGGTCATCAGGTAACGATCATGATCTTCAAACCCCGTACGGCGGTAAAGCTCAAAGGCAGATTGATGGTGGCGTTCAACCTCCAGATGCAAGGCTCTGACTCCACATTCACGGCAGTAACGCTCGGCTATCTCAAGGGCTTCCCTCCCCAGACCAAGGCCCCGACTACCCGGCTCGATAAACAACTCGTCGATAAAAGCATCTCGACCTCGATACTCAAGACTGAAACCCAGGGTGACGGCCAGATAACCTACCACGCGGTGGTAAACTCTCCGATTTGAAATCACCCGCCGGTACCTCAACCCTCCGTCGCTCTTTTTATATTATTTATTTCGTGAGGAGGTTCCTGACAAGTTTTTCCGGCAGGATTATTTGAAGTCTCCTGTTTCTCGTCAGATCCCCCTCTGGGTCTCCCTGTTAGAAGCCCCACAGCCTAGAAATCGAAGAAACGGTTTGGCATACTTATTGTAGAAGAAATTAAAAGGCTTGGGAAGCAGAATAAATAACGAAAAAGGAGGAATTTTCAAATTATGTGGTGAGGGATGAGATAGTGACTTCGCATCCCCCACTCTCCGCAGGGAGGATTAAATTAAGATGTCTAAGTCATTTAAATATATTCGCTTTTTCCGGGAGATAAGTCTGAGCGATATACCCCTTGTCGGGGGTAAAAATGCTTCTTTAGGGGAGATGTACCGGGAACTGACTCCAAAAGGGGTGCTGGTACCCAATGGTTTTGCTATTACTGCCGATGCCTATCGTTATATCTTGGATAGCGCCAAAGCCTGGAATCAATTACGAAGTATCCTGGAAGGTCTGGACCCCAAGAATATCCAAGATCTGGCACATCGAGGTAAGCAGGCACGGGATATTATTTACGGGGCTGGCCTTCCGGAGGATCTGCGGGATGAGATTCTTACTGCTTATCATCGGCTCCAGGAAGAATATGATCCAGAGATGACTGTAGCGGTACGTAGTTCGGCTACTGCCGAAGACCTGCCCACAGCCAGTTTTGCCGGGCAACATGAGACTTACCTTCATATCAAAGGGGACGCAGTACTTTTAGATGCCTGTCGACGCTGCTTTGCAAGTCTCTTCACCAACCGTGCCATTCATTATCGGATCAACCAGGGTTTCGATCATTTCAAGGTTGCTCTATCCATCGGTATCATGAAAATGGTGCGTTCAGATTTAGCTGCCAGTGGGGTTATGTTCTCCCTGGATACAGAGTCCGGTTTCCGGGATGTGGTGTTCATTACAGGTGCTTATGGTCTTGGTGAGAACGTGGTGCAGGGTGCGTTGGACCCGGATGAGTGGTATGTCCATAAACCTACCTTCAAGAAAGGATATCGCGCGGTATTGCGCCGAAACCTTGGAGAGAAGCAGATCAAAATGATTTATGCAGAAGGAGGGACCCGGGAAGCAACGCGGAATATCCCCACCCCTCGTGCAGACCGGGAGCGTTTCTGCATCAACGATGAAGAGGTATTAACCCTGGCAGACTATGCCATCCAAGTAGAGCAACACTACAGTACCAAGGCAGGACATGAAATGCCCATGGATATGGAATGGGCTAAGGATGGCCTGGATGGAAAACTTTATTTGGTACAGGCACGACCTGAGACGGTGGCTTCACAGAAAAAAGGGCATATCCTTGAGGAGTATGAGCTAAAGAGCAGAGGTCCGGTTTTAGTTACCGGTCGTTCGGTAGGAACTAAGATTGCCGCTGGGATAGCTCATGTAATCTCCAATGTATCGCATCTTCGAGAATTTAAGGAAGGGGAAGTTTTGGTTGCTGATACCACCACCCCAGATTGGGGGCCGGTGATGAAGAAAGCGTCGGCTATTGTTACCAACCGGGGGGGTCGTACTTGTCATGCTGCCATTGTTGCTCGGGAGTTGGGGATTCCAGCTGTGGTAGGAGCAGGTGGAGCTACCGAACGAATCAAGAGTGGTAGTACCGTCACGGTTTCCTGTGCAGAAGGGGATATAGGCAAGGTCTATGAAGGTAGCCTCCCCTTTGAGGTACACAGAATTGACCTCAGCCAACTCAGACGACCGGTTACCAAGATCATGATTAATATCGGCAATCCAGAAACAGCTTTTGAGACCAGCTTCCTTCCCAATGATGGGGTAGGACTGGCTCGTATGGAGTTCATTATCAGCGAGTACATCAAGGCCCATCCCATGGCTTTGTTATACCCGGAGAAGGTCGAAGATCCCAAGGAGCGTGCAGAGTTGGAAGCCCTCACCCGGCACCATACTAAACCAGCCGATTTCTTTGTGGAAAAACTCTCCGAAGGGGTAGGGACCATCGCAGCTGCCTTTTACCCAAAGCCTGTGATTGTACGCATGTCTGATTTCAAGACCAACGAGTATGCCAGTCTCCTGGGAGGTAGATACTTCGAGCCTGTGGAAGCCAATCCTATGCTCGGCTTCCGGGGTGCTTCACGCTACGCCCATCCTGCTTATGCCGAAGGTTTTGCCTTGGAGTGCGCCGCCATGCGTCGGGTACGTGAAGAAATGGGATTAACCAATGTAAAACTCATGATACCTTTCTGTCGCCGGGTAGAGGAGGGAGAGAAAGTACTCCGGGCTATGGCCGGGTATGGATTAAAGCAGGGCGAGAATGGTCTTGAAATCTATGTGATGTGCGAGATCCCCAACAATGTAATTCAGATTGATGCCTTTTCTCGTATCTTTGATGGTTTCTCCATCGGCTCTAATGATCTAACTCAGCTTGTTTTAGGTGTGGACCGCGATTCGGAGATCGTAGCTTTCGATTTTGATGAACGGGACCCCGGAGTCAAGGAGATGATACGCCAGACCGTAGAAGGAGCACGTCGAAACCATCGCCATTCAGGTATTTGCGGTCAGGCCCCTTCGGACTATCCAGAAATGGCAGAATACCTGGTACGGCTTGGTATTGACTCCATAAGTTTGAATCCGGACAGTGTCTTAAAGACTACCCTAAATGTCTTGAAACTGGAAGAAGAGTTAGGACGCGGGTCAAAAGAGATTCAGAAACCGTAGGCATTAAAGTCCGAGAGGAAATTATAACCCTGGAAACTTATCCTTCAAAACAAAATTCTGTGAAACCACCAAAGCCCTGGAGTATAAGGCCGGATAACAAACAGCAACGCTTCGTTGTGCAGGAGCATCAGGCCAGTCACTTACACTATGACTTCCGACTGGAGATGACAGGGGTACTGCGGAGTTGGGCCGTGCCCAAGGGTTCCCCCAAAAACCCGGCATACGTCGTCTGGCCGTGCAAGTAGAGGATCATCCCGTAGGTTATATTAATTTTAAAGGGGTTATCCCTGAAGGTCTGTATGGAGCAGGGATGGTCCATATCTGGGATCAAGGGACCTATTTACTGGAGAAAGCCGGGCCGGACCAACTCAAGTTCACCTTATATGGTCAAAAGTTAAAGGGCCCCTATGTATTGGTACGTATAAAAGGTCGCTCTCGGGATTGGTTACTCATTAAGTAAAAGAAAGTTGAAAAGTTGGAAGCATACCCTTATTTAATAGCGGAATATAGCAGCTAACGGTTCCCGCTTTTGCCCATCAGGCATTTCTTCCAGACTCACGGTATAAACGCTTCCACCATGCAGAAGGGTTTGAATAACTGCTAAATCCACTAGATACTCATCCCCAGGTTCAGCACTCTGGTGCAGATCAATCCTATTGGTATCCGGATCAAAGGTCCCCCACTGTTGATAGCCCGCAGCAACAAACAAGGATTCGACCCGTCCATAGTGGGCAGCCGGAATGATTTCTCTAATGTTGTTGGAAACCCGGCCACTCCCTACCAACTCCCGGTACCGGGCGGCAGCTTCCTCTTGTGCCTTCTGAAAATAAGGCTGTGCAATAGCCCAGGCTTGCTTATGTAATTCTTCTGCACTCAGCAACTCGGGGTTTCCGGGGATTCCTTTCTCCATCAGATAAGGATAGGTATTTGCTTCTCGGTAGATCGGAAGTAGATACTCAACGCTTGCCAGTATTAGGGGTACTCGTTCATCCCTAAGCAATCCATGCAACCCTGCATCAATCTCTCGAAAATAGCGTAGGATCCGACCTTTAGCATCATCGATATCTACTCCATAAGCATAAAAAACAGCCGCTCGTCGCGGACCTGGGTGTTGTTTCCCTCCTGGTGCACTGGTACGGAACTGGGGTTGCTTTTCAGGATATTCGTATTTAAGGGCTTCGGCAAGACTTTGAGGGATACCTTTTAATTCGACCTCATTGATACTATAACGGGTGGCTTGAAACAACCTGACCTGGTTCTGGCTAAGAGCCAATATATAGAATCGCCTTTCAGCATAGAATATAGGGAGAAGTGGTTTGATATAAAAGTGATCGGCAATGATTACCAGCTCTTGAAGATCAAAGGGAAGGCGATAGTAACGAAAGAAGTCTGGAGAGCGGTATACCGCCAACCCATTAAGGGGATGTTGCCAAAAATCATCCTCCTTCAACAACTCCTGGACCGGATCCAGGAGTTCTTTAACATCTTGTTCTTCCTGACCACTTGTGATCAGACGTTCTTCGGCTTCCCGAAGCATATTCTTAAATCGGACGGGATTTTGTTGAATTTCAGCTCCGGTCCGGTACGTAGGCATAAAAATTGATAGACAGGGTTTTTCATGTTCTTCCAGGAGGATCTTGAGTTCATCCCTGATCAGTAATTTCATGTTATAAGCTCCTTTTCTAAAAATCAGGATTATTTCTTAGAGGTTGACTTTTCGAATCGACGAGACAGGTTATAAAGGTGATTCCTTAAACTTTTTCCCTGAAGCGTCAACGGACACGAGCCGAAAGGTAACGGATAAGATCTGCCAGGGTAGTCAACTGTCCGTAGTCTGCTTCTGGGATCTCCACACCCAGTTCCTCATTGAGACCGATAAGGAACTGGAGGTAATCGAAGGAGTCGATGTCCAATGTTTCTCGTAAGTTGTCATTAAGTGCAAGTTTATCCAACTGGGCTTCCGGGGCGATCCGTCCCAGGACCTTAAAGATAGTCTCCTTAATCTGTGCTTCGGTCATAACTTGGCTGCCTCCTGTAGGTAACGGTTGAGGGCTTCCAGGAACCGACCTCCCTGGTGCCCATCGGTGGCACGATGATCTGCCGCCAGGGTTGCTGTTAGAACCGGTCGGATTCCGATCATACCATTCTCTGCCCAGGGCTGCTCTGTGATTTTGCCAAAGCCTACCAGTGCCACCTGAGGTGGATAGATGACTCCAAAGACCTTCTCGACACCCAGGTCGCCCAGATTCGTTACAGTAATGGTTGCATCGGTCATTTCAGAACTACGCAGACGACCAGCCCGCACTCGCGTAATCAGATCTCGCAGTGCCTCCATCAGTTCATCTAAACTCTTCAAGTCTACATGGTGGATGGCAGGTACAACCAATCCACCTTGCCGGAGTGAGATGGCAAAGCCAATGTGTATCGCTTCCTGAGGTTGAAGGCGGTCATCGATCCAATAACCGTTGAGTTCAGGTACTTCCCCTAATGCCCGTGCTACTGCTTTGATCAGCAATACAGCAGGTAAGAGTCGCTCCTTGATGGAGCGCCTTTGATTTTCCGCTTCCAACCATCGGAGGGCACGACTCATATCGATACGGGTCTCTAAGTAATAATGAGGGATCTCGCGATTGGAGCGAGACATGGCTGCGGCGATGGCTCGTCGCATACCAATCTGGAACTCGGTGGCTGCAGGCTTTTCCATAGTAGGTGGTACAGGTTTCTCTGAAACTGATGGTGTGGGAGCCTTTTCTGCGAGTCTTTTCGCTGCGGCACGCTCAACATCGGCTCGCTCGATGGCTCCCATGGGACCTGTTCCCTGCACGGTACTCAGATCAATTCCAAGCTCAGCCGCCAATTTGCGGGCCAGGGGCGAAACCCGGATACGTCTCTCCGGGGGTTGACCTGGCAGGTGCGAGACTTCAAGGCCTGGTTTTACCTCCGGTCCTGCCTCCGCTGGAACATGCTCTTTTACCGCTGCTTGTGGGACCTCTGGGGGGGCAGATGCCGCCGGCATTCCCTCAGGACGAATCATGGCTAGCACCGTCCCCACAGGAACTTTCTCCCCAGACTGAACGAAAATCTGATCTACTACACCCTCTTCGAAGACCTCTACCTCAACAAGCCCTTTTTCCGTCTCTACTTCGGCGATGATATCACCACGCTTGACGCGATCACCTGGTTTAACCCTCCAGGCAACCAAAGTACCTGCTTTCATATCAGCACCCAAACTGGGCATACGAAACTCGGCCATCTGGTGAATGATAAACGATGCCTGCTGAATGATGAACGATCTGACTTATTATTCTAAAGTTTGAATTCACCATTCAGGAATGCATCATTCTTTTAATCGTTGTTACAATGGTCTCGGTTTGGGGTAATGCCGCCTGCTCCAGATGTTTGGCATAAGGCATGGGAACTTCTACACTACAAATGCGTTCAACTGGAGCATCTAACTCGTAGAAAGCACCCTCCATGATACGTGCGGCGATCTCAGCCGAGATGCTCCCACTGCGCCAGCCTTCGTCCACGATCACTGCACGGTGAGTCTTGGTCACTGAGGCCAAAAAGGTTTCCTGATCTAAAGGGCGTAGCGTGCGCAGATCAATAACTTCAGCATCAATCCCTTCCCTTGCCAGAATTTCTGCTGCATCCAGGGCTTTGAAGAGGCTTGCACTATAGGTAATGATCGTTACATCACTCCCTGGCCTCCGCACACGGGCTCGGTCGATATCCACCGGACCTGCATCGGCAGGTAGCTGACCTTCCATATTGTAGAGGTTGGAATTCTCAAAGATCAGCACCGGGTCTGGATCCTCAAGGGCGGTCCAAAGCATACCCCGGGCATCTTCCAGCGTTGCCGGGGTTAACACTTTGATCCCCGGGATATGTGCATACCAACCCTCCAGACTGTGGGAATGTTGGGCTGCTACTTGTCGACCCCCACCGGTTGCCATTCGAATAACCAGTGGAATGTTAAACTGACCGCCCGACATGTGAAGAATCGTAGCGGCGTTGTTGAGGATTTGATCTGCAGCCAGGAGACTGAAATTCACCGTCATGATCTCTACAATAGGGCGCATGCCACCCATCGCGGCACCTATCCCGGCACCGACAAAAGCTGATTCTGACAAAGGAGTATCACGGATACGCTCCGGACCGAACTCCTGGAGTAAACCCTTGCTGACGGCAAAACAACCACCATAGCGGCCAACATCCTCACCCATCAAAAACACTCGATCGTCCTTGCGTAAGGCCTCCCGGATCGCCTCCCGTACTGCTTCTCGATAAGTCAGTCGGATCATCTGTGGATTTTCCTTCATACCCCCCTCCATTCTGAGTAAACAAAGCGTGTCAGATCTTCTACAGGTTCCCAAGTCCCCGCTTCTGCAAAGTCTACGGCTTCTTTAATTTCATCGGCTACTTTCCGTTCCAGTTCATTTAAGTCCATCTCACTGACAAGCCCCTGGTTTTTAAGATGCTCGATGAAGGTCTTAATGGGGTCCCGTTCCTTCCATTCCTCAACCTCAGCTTTAGTCCGATATAACTCTGTATCGAACGCCGAATGACCTCGGAAACGGTAGGTCCGACACTCTAGAAAATAGGGTCCTTCGCCGGCTCGCACGATCTCAGCTGCTTTTTTGGCTGCTACCTCTACAGCCAGTACATCCATCCCATCCACAGCTTCAGCAGCTACGGCATAACCGGCTGCCTTCTTGGCTAGATCCGTAACGGACTGAGATAATCTCAATGCAGTTCCCATGGCGTATAGATTATTCTCACAAATAAATAAAACCGGAAGCTGCCAGAGAGCCGCAAGATTCATGGATTCATGGAATTCCCCTTCGGCAACAGCACCGTCTC
This sequence comes from bacterium, assembly GCA_030550175.1. Lineage (GTDB taxonomy): Bacteria > Moduliflexota > Moduliflexia > Moduliflexales > JAUQPW01 > JAUQPW01. Next base: position 15,924 of record JAUQPW010000019.1, on the reverse strand, counting down.
CAAAGAAGCAACAGGTTACACGCCGCTTACCCTGCATCTTGTCTGCCAGAGCCAATCCTACTGCGAGGGGCAAGCCACCACCAACAATGGCATTACCTCCATAGAAACGCGTCTTAGCATCAAAGAGGTGCATGGATCCTCCCCGACCCCGACTGCAACCCTCCTGTTTACCATACATCTCTGCCATAATCGCACTTGCAGGAATCCCCCGTGCCAAGGCATGACCATGTTCCCGATAGGTGGCCACAACAGCATCTTCAGGTCTGAGAGCCTCCATCACCCCCACGGCCACCGCCTCCTCGCCATCGTACAGGTGCAGGAAACCGCGGATCTTCATGGCCCCATACAATTCAGCCGACTTTGCTTCAAAACGCCGAATTCGAATCATCTGGTATAGCAGATGCAGGGCACGTTCACGACTGATAGAGACTATCCTCTGTGAGGATATTGTCTCTGTATTCGTTGGCTTTATGATGGTTTCTGGACTCATTCACTTGTCTCCAAAGCGGATATATCGCCCTCCGGTAACCCCAGCTCGCGCGCCTTAAGCAACCGGCGCATAATCTTACCACTGCGGGTCCTGGGCAGGTTGGCTTGAAATTCGATTTCTTTAGGTGCTACCGCTGACCCCAACCTCGAACGGGCGAAACCTAGAAGCTCCAGACGAAGTTTCTCACTAGGTTCTATGCCAGGTTTAAGAGAAACAAAGGCTTTGACCAACTCGCCGATCAATGGCTCAGGTTTGCCGATTACAGCTGCCTCAGCCACAGCTGGATGCTCCATTAACACACTCTCTACCTCGAACGGACCCACCATGTGTCCGGAGGTTTTAATGATATCATCAGCCCGTCCTACAAACCAAAAGTAACCATCTTCATCACGTCTGGCCAGGTCACCAGTAAGGTACCAACCCCCTACAAAGCACTTCTGGTAGCGCTTCTCCTCATGCAGATATCCCCGGAACATGGAAGGCCAACCGGGCTTAAGTGCCAGCTCTCCCTCGACATTAGGTTCCTTCACTACCTCTACCTCATCTTTATCCTCATTTACCCGTCGGACGATAGCTGCTTCGATCCCAGGCAAAGGGCGTCCCATCGAGCCGGGTCGGATCTCCATGGAAGGAAAGTTGGCAATCATGATCCCACCGGTTTCGGTCTGCCACCAGTTATCATGAATCGGTAGCCCCAGTACCTGCTCTCCCCAAACAACTGCTTCGGGATTAAGTGGTTCACCAACACTATGAATGAGCCGCAAATGACTCAGATCGTACTGCCGGCGTGGCTCGATCTCCAGACGCATCAACCTACGAATCGCTGTGGGAGCTGTATACCATACGGTTACCCTTTGCTCTTCCAGGATACGATACCAACGGGTTGCATCAAAATCGGCCTCATCAATAAGGTTGGTAATGCCATGGACCAGAGGCGCAATGATCCCATAGGAAGTACCGGTTACCCATCCAGGGTCGGCTGTACACCAGAAGATATCCTCGGGATGGAAGTCCAATACATACTTTCCGGTCACATAGTGGGTTAACACAGCCTCGTGTACATGAATGGCTCCCTTAGGCATCCCGGTGGTACCACTGGTAAAATGTAAAAGTGCCATATCCTCTGGATCCGTCGGAGGGATTGTAAACTCAGTGGCTGCTTCCTTCAGCCGTTTCGGTAGTGACCAGGTACCCGGGTCTATATCTTCGTCTATATCTACCAACAATACATGTTGTAATTGCGGCAGGCGCTCCCGCATGTCGGCAACTTTCTGCCGATACAACCGCTCGGTAGTCACCAAAACTTTGGCATCTCCTCTGCTCAGCCGTTGGAAGACGGGCTCCGGACCAAAGGCAGAAAACAAAGGGCAGAAGACGCTGGTGTTCTTTAGGGAACCAAGTGCAGCAATGTAAAGGCTGGGAATGCGTCCAGCCAGGACAAATACCCGATCACCCTTCCCCACACCTAGTCCCCTAAGCACGTTGGCAAAACGATTACTTTGCTCCCTGAGATCTCCATAAGTAAAATCGAGGACTGACCCCTCCCTACTTAACCACCGGATGGCCAGGTGATCACGTCTTGGACCAGTGGCGTGTCGGTCAATAGCCTCATGGGCTATGTTCAGACCTTTGCCACCTGGCAAGCCATCAAGTTCCCGACGTACCTCTTCCCAGGAAAAGGTAGCATAAGTTTTGTCATAGTCCAAGAGATTTGGCTTAACAGTCCAGGTATTTGGAAATTTCTTGATCGGTTTCCAATTCACAGTGCTTCCTTTCGCTTTCATGTTAGGGGCCTATCTAGTTACCAGAATCCGCAAGCTCTTCTGATTTCTAGATCCCCTTACTTTGACTTCCAGTAAGATCAAAAAGGCCTTTCCTCAAAGGATTTTCCTTCTTATGATAGCAATTGAGGTGCCAACCCTAAAAATAGGGGATATAATCTTTGAAGCTTTTAAAACTATGATCCACCCTTAATGCATGTTCTGAAAAAATTAGAACCCTCGAGAAGTACCAGCATAGACTTCCATATCCCTCTACTCTTTTTCACTGTAAAAACCAGCTTGTCTTTTGTTTTCTGCTGGTGGAGGGCTTCGCACTTTTCATGGGCAACTTAAAAAGTTGCCCATTACATGAGGCTTTCTTCATTCTTCCCTTCGAGGAATCCCTCCCTGCTTCCACACGATCACGGGGTTTCTCCGTGGGGACGTTGTAACAGTATCGGTACAGAAGCACCTCGTAGCACCTTATCGGCGACGCTGCCTATAAGCAAACGTGTTAAACCTCCCCACCCGTGTGTCTCCATGGCAATCAGATCAATTCCTTGCTTACCTGCCTCTTCGAGGATGGCCGTGGATGTAAACCGGCTGAAAACCACTCTTACCTGGACTTGAAGCGATTGGGCCCTCAACCGTCCAGCTACCCCTTCCAGATACTCTTCGGCCTCTCTTTGCAATTGCTCTTGCAACTGGTGGTCTAGCCTGATGGAGTATTCAGTAGGTGGATAACCGATGGGCATCCAGGGCTCCAAAACTCGTAACAAGGTATAATCGGCCTGCATCAGTTTACCCAGTGCTACTGCGGGTTCCAAGATTTGCTCGGACAACGCCGATCCATCAAGGGGAATCAATACGTGTTGGAAGACCGGTTCATGGGCAAGATCTGGACCCTCTTTCTTCTCTTCTAAGGGCCGCACCAACAAGATAGGTACTAACCCCTGCCGCACCAGCTTATCTGCCACACTTCCAAGCCAAAAGCGAGATAGAGCTCCTCGCCCGTGAGTTGACATTACTATGAGATCTGCGCCTGTAGCCATTACATGGTCATTGAGTACCTCAGAGATCTTCCCAATTTCCCCATCTAGTAATACAGAAGTAACAGGAACTTCCAAATCGGTCGCCAGACGTTTGATCACTTCATCCAGGTAGGCTTGTTCATGCTCCCGATTCCGGGCTTCGAGTTCCTTATCGAAGATGACCATACTTTCTACATATCTTGCCGGGACGGGCACATGCACCAGTGCCAGTTGGAGTGTTGCACCTGCCCGACGCGCAATGCTTCGCGCTACAGGCAGTGCGTATTCTGCGAATGTCGAGCCATCGAGGGGTACAAGAATAGATCGATACATACCTTTCCTCCTTAAATTCGAGATCGAGAATTATGGATTGCAACTTCTCTCTCTATCCTCTCTTGAATTCTTTAATAACTTACGCCGGTTTTGTTCGCCCTAAATGAATCCTTTCCTATTCATCGAACATGTTTTTATGGATCTTCTATAACTGCTAAGGAGATACCGCAATACCTGTGCCAAAACTTCCAAATATGAAGATCCTGCCGCTACCCGGAGGGTTATAAGTACCGGGTAAAGGAAGGTGGATAGCATCACAGACCCCTACAGGAAGATAAGAGTTGTCTTGTTCGTCCTAAAATCTTACGGTATCAGCAAAATTCCAATATCTGCCGGCTTATTAGGCAATGTCAAAAATCAAGACAAAAATTCTTCAAATAGAGAGAAACTTTATAGGGATAGGATGTTCAGATAATGCTAAAAATCAAGACAAAATTAACTTACATGCAACTTAATAAGAGAAGAGAAAAGGAGCGGTAACCGGAGTTTATTTAAAGGAATCTCTAAATTAGCGAATGAACCATAAAAATGGAGACCTGGGGGATCCTTATCCAATAGAAATAATATCAGACTCTATAAATGTTATTGCAGGAAACCTTCTATCTAGTAGGAAGGAGAGAAGAATGGTACCGGAAATGCATTTCTTTTTCAGAAGTTTAATGAATTTCAGAAGCCCAATGAATAAGAAAATTTAAGGAAGAGGGGGTTTATATGGCTGCAAAAATGATAGAAGAAGAAAACAGAGCCGGATTCCATCTCTTTAAGATAGCCGGAATTCAAATTACCTTAGACTATTCCTGGCTTATCGTCTTCGCTTTGGTGGTTTGGAGCCTTTCCGCCGGTTATTTTCCCCATTATTATCCAGGTCAAAGCAATCGGGCTTATTGGATCGCGGGGTTTATTGCAGCTTTTCTATTTTTTCTCTCCATTCTGATCCATGAACTTTCCCACTCTCTCGTGGCCATCCGTTCTGGAATTAAGATTCCCGAGATTATCCTTTTTATTTTCGGGGGAATCTCCCGGCTTTCAGAAGAGGCCAAAGATCCGAAAACGGAGTTAAAAATAGCCTTTATCGGACCCCTGAGTAGCTTTGCTCTGGCACTGATTTTCCGGGGAATGAAGATGGGCCTGGAGGGAAGACAACCCTCCTTGAGCCTGGTTGTTTTGGATTATCTGATCTGGATCAATGTGGCTGTTGGTATCTTTAATCTTATCCCGGGGTTTCCACTGGATGGAGGACGGGTTTTACGGGCCCTTTGGTGGTGGAAGACCGGTTCCTTAACCCGGGCTACCCACGTAGCTTCCAATATAGGGAAAGGATTTGCCCTGACCCTTATGATCTTGGGTGGGTTTCAAATTTTTATGGGAGCTTTGATAGGAGGCTTATGGTTCATTTTCATCGGGATGTTCCTACGAGGAATTGCTGAGAGCGGTTATCAGGAGCTGATTATAAAGCAGTCTTTGGAAGGTGTTCAGGTTCAAGAAGTGATGATCCAGGAGGTAATAAGCATCCCGCCTGAGTTACCCCTCAGGCATCTGATCAACGAGTACTTCCTTCGATATGGATATCGAGGATTTCCAGTGGTTCAAGAAGGAAAAGTGCTCGGGATTGTCTCCATTGCCGATGTAAAGGATATCCTTGAAGGGGAAGATGGAAACAGAACTGTAGAAGAAGTCATGATTCCCATAAGTAACAGAATCCTCATTGCTCCGGAAGCCTCTCTGGCAGAGGCCTTAAAGAAGATGGTTCAAGAAGGAGTAAGTCGCTTGTTGGTGGTGCGCGAAGATAAGATGGTCGGGATGATTACTAAAACAGGACTGCTCCGCTTTCTAGAGATCCGGCACATTCTCGAGACATAAAAGCGGGGACATAGCCCCGCTCTGGGGTTACCACACTCGGTTGGGTCTAGTAGCCCCGGACTTTATAGCACTATTTTTACCTTGAAGTTCAATAGAGGTTCGTAGGCCATGTTACAAGGTGCCCCTAATCTATTCAAAATGAATTTGGTATAAATTCAGCCGTGGAAAACAAAGTCGGGGAAAAGGAGAAGCGTCAGAATCAAGGCGAACAGGAGCGGAACGATCACAAAGGCATAAATTAAAGGCTTCTCATATTTCAGGTGCATGTAGTTTAGAATAACCAACAAAGCCTTGATCCCAGCAACAGCAAAAATTAGAAAACTTGCCAGAGATTTTGGCAAGATCAGACTGGCTACAACTGAGACAACGACCAGGACCATGAGCCAGACCCATATAAGAAAATAATTGGGATGCTGCTTACCTTCCATTTTCTTTCGTCTAACGTTGCTCCAAGCAAAGCGAAGACTCTAACCCTATGCGGGGTAAAAATCTTCCCTTAACCTGTTCAGTAGGGGCAGGTTTAAAACCTGCCTCTACGTATAAGGTGTAATTTCATTATCAACCAAAAACGATATCCTAACTGTCAAGTCAGGTAAAGAAGTGGAAAGAGGAAGATCCAGACTATATCGACAAAATGCCAGTATAAACCGGCCAGTTCCACACGATGCTCATTTGGTTTTAGGGCATTTCCAAGGGCCTCCATAAAGAGAATGATATTGACGATGACCCCGGCCAGGACATGAAGAGCGTGGAGGCCGGTCATTCCATAATAAAAGGACCAGAAGACTCCAGCACCCGGTGTAAAGCCATGGGCGAGTTTACCGGCATATTCAAAGGCTTTAACGCCTAAAAAAACCAGGCCCAGGAGGATAGTAAGAAACAGAAAGGTTCGAAGCTTTTTGGAGTCTCCCTTTTCCACGGCATCAAAGGCTAACACCATGGTCATACTACTGGTAAGGAGGACCAGCGTGTTGAATAAGGCAAGGGAAAAGCTCAGATGCGCTGACGCTTCTGGCCATCCCCCACTACCAAGACGAACTACAAGGTAGGAACCGATCAACCCTCCAAAGACTGTAATCTCCGAGGCGAGAAAACACCATACTCCTGCCTTTCCACTGGGGATACCGGTACCGGTTAAGGTCATGGATTCTATTTTCATGTTAAGAGCATCTTTCATTTTTTTACCTCCTCTAGTCCAAGTTGATTCTGGGGGAGCCAGTCTTCGGCGGTCTCAGGTGAGCTATACTCATAAGGACCCCGGTAGACCGTCGGTATTTTATGGAAGTTTTCGTGGGGTGGTGGCGATGAGGTACTCCATTCTAAAGTATTTGCCTGCCATGGATTTGGTCCGGCTATTCGCCCACGAAACAGACTCCAGAAGAAGTTGATTGCGAAGATCCCCTGACTAATCAGGAGAAGATTCGCGGAACCGGTGATGAACACGTTGATGGGTTGCAACGGCTGTAAGAACTCATACTGCATGGGGTTCGCAATCCGTCGCATCATCCCTCCAACACCCAGGAAGAACATGGGGAAGAAGGTGGTGTTGAAGAGAATAAAGGTTAGTACGAAGTGGATTTTTCCCAGCGTCTCGTTCATCATCCGTCCAAACATCTTTGGAAACCAGAAGTAGAGTCCGGCAAATCCGCCAAAGAACACGGCACTGAAGAGGGTATAATGGAAATGGGCTACGACGAAGTAGGTATCATGGAAGTAAATGTCCACAGGTGCTGAACCCACAAAAATACCCGTTAAGCCTCCGATAAGAAACACTCCTAAAGTACCGAGGGCGAAGAGCATGGGGGTTGGGAAGCTAATCGATCCTTTCCACAGGGTGGCGATCATGGCAAATACAATAAGGGCAAAGGGAACCGAGATAAGAATTGTAGTAATGCTGAAAGGCATGGCAAGTCGGGGATCTATACCACTTACATATTGATGGTGGGCCCAGACAATGAAGCTGAGGATACCAGCCACAATTGTTGAGTAGATAATTGGGCGATAACCGAAAATCGGCTTTCGGCTGAAGACAGGTAAGATCTCCAGAATAATTCCAAGGGCAGGCAGGAGAATGACATAAACTTCCGGATGGCCGAAGAACCAGAACAGATGCTGCCACAGGAGAGGTTGTCCACCACCTTCCGGAACATAAAAGGTTGTCCCTATCACGCGATCTAGCAGAAGCATCACAGCTCCGGCTATCAAGGGTCCCACAGAGAGCATGAAGACAACACCTGCGGTTATTTGCATCCAAACGATCAGGGGTAAACGGAAGAGAGTCATTCCAGGTGCCCGCATATTGAGGGTTGTAGTCAGAAAGTTAATTCCTCCCATAAGGAAGGCGGCAAACTCTAGGGCAATGGCCACAATCCAGAGGTTCATGCCCCAGTTTACACCTGTGTAGATTGCCCTGGCAGAGAGGGGTGGATACCCGGTCCAGCCTGCAGATGCAGCCCCTCCTGGTACAAAGAGAGAAATCAATAACACCAGCGACGCAAGGGCAAAGACCCAAACAGAAAGCATGTTGAGCCGAGGAAAGGCCATATCCCGAGCCCCAATCATCAGAGGGATGAGATAGTTCCCGAAGACCGCCAGAAGGAGGGGCATGGCTACGAAAAAGACCATAATTGTACCATGCATGGTGATGAGCACATTGTAAAATTCGGGCGGAACAACCCCTTCATACATGAAGGGTTCTGGGATCCAACCGGCCCCAGGTGCCGCCGTTTCGGGATGAGCGAGCTGCCAACGGATCAGATATGCTGTAAACCCACCCAGGACCGCCCAGAATAAGCTTAAAGCAAGATACTGCTTGGCGATGACCTTATGGTCAGTGGAAAAGACATAAGTACGCCAGAAACCCTTTTTCTCAGGATGAGTTCCTTGCGTAACATCCCCAAGAATATTACTCATGGATCACCTCCTAGAAGCAAAAAGCAGAGAGCACGTAGGAGTCTCTGCCCTTGGCTTCCTTACACATCAGGGTTTATTGGGCCAGTTTTTCTGTACCCATTTCTCATATTCATCGAGAGAATGCACAATTAAAGAACCTTCCATACCGGAATGTCCAAAACCACACAGTTCGGCACAAGGCAGGGGATAACGACCTGGCTTTGTTGCCTCAAACCAGGCTTCAATAGTTCGTCCCGGCATCACATCCTGCTTGAGGCGAAGATTCGGAAGAAAGAAACTATGGATGACGTCTTTTGACCTGAGGATCACGTGCACAACCTTATTCACCGGAACATGCAGTTCGTTCTCCATCTCAAGGTCATCTGCTGTTCCTAATTTTCCATCCGGCCCTGGATACGCGATCTCCCAATTGAACTGCTTCCCGGTGACTCCTACCAGCAGGTCGCTGGACGGCGCATCAATCTTGATCTTGGCCCAAACCTCCGAACCCTGAAAATCAATCCACAGATCCAGAGCCAGTACGATCAAGAGAGGAACAAGTAGCCAGCTGGCCTGCGTCAGACTATCCCCTCGGACGTAGGCTGCTTTCTGACCCTCTTGGCGACGATATCGGAGCAAAAAAACAATAATCACCCCATAAGTTAAGAGAAACCACACGCCAGTGATGTAATAGATGTGATACATAAGGGAATCAATATCCCCCCCGTAAGTCGAAATATTCTCCGGTAACCAACTTAACATAAGTTAAAGCCACCCACCTCCTTTCTTATCTTGTTACCCGATAAAAGGGTTGTAGCGCCCTTAAACAAATAAAGAAGGAACATATGCAACCTCTTGTAAGGACGACTAACCCGTCGCCTTTACAGATTTTGGTGCCATATCCCTCCTCAAATTGGGTATAATGCTCTTTCAACTTGAAAAGGCTATCTTGACTTATCACCTTAAGCGCTGATAGGAGCGAAGCAACCTTTGGGATGAGGAAGATTGCTTCGTCCCTATCCCTCCCACAGAAATGGGTTTAACATCTTGAGCCTATGCAACGGGCGTTCCATATCTCCCGAAATATGCGTAAGATATTGTAATATTGATAATTAAATCCAATGAATCGGATACAAGAATAGAGTCCTTGAAACCCTTGTATCTGTCCTGGAATCTTACGATATCCGTGGAAGTCTAATATTTATGGGATAAGCGAGGTGACGTCAGAGGTTAAGACAAAAGACAGTCTAAACTCCATAGCTTACAAAACAGGTTTTTGGGAGTAATTCTGAGAAGATTCCTGCTCTCTCTACTCTAAACCTTTCAAGACACCTAAAATCGGTGTATCAAGGGACCCCTCTACCAGGGGTGAGAAAATTTATCCTTCCATAGAGTTGATTAAAAAGTCCCAGCGAAATCCCTTAACCAGGCTCCCACTATGTAAGCCAGAGTTGCTGCGCAACCGCCGACAAGAAGCGTTTCCAAGCCCGAAACTAAAAGCGGGTGATCCAGCACCCATCCTTTGAGGACTCCAATCAGAAAGAATGACAATCCTGTCGCAGAAATACTCATGAAAAAGATCTCCTGTCCAGTCAGGTACGTTGCCAGTAAAAATGGCAGGAGTGGAATCAGACCGGCAAGGAAAAATCCGATAAATGTGACTATCCCTGCCTTGAGGGGTGCTGGGCTCTCAAGTTGAAGCCCTAGTTCCTCGGTGAGCATCGTATCGACCCACCGCCTACGATCCTGGGTAATGATCTGAACAATTTCATCAAGGATAGGCCCTTCAAAGCCTTTGCGGGAGAAAATTTGTCGTATCTCTTCACGCTCCCCCGCTGGAACCTCATCGATATGTTTTTCTTCTATTCGACGAGCCTGCTCTGTTTGCTCTTTATCACTCTTGGCCCGTTGGTAGTTGCTGACAGCCATACTAAAGCCATCCGCCAGCAAATTAGCCAGACCGAGTACCATGGCTATACCCTGGGGAAGGTTTGCGCCCACCACACCTGATACAACAGCGAATGTTGTGACACAACCATCGATAGCACCCAGAACTGCATCACCCAGATAGCTATGCTTCTTTTTGGCTGCCAGTCGTTGTGCTATGGCTTCGGGAATATGTTCCGCCTCGAGTTCTTTGCGGCGATGGTTAAAGTTCATACTTTTAGAGTCTATACCAAAGTCCTGAATGGAAATATTGCCATAGGTAAGCCAGCACTATCCTCCATTCAGCTAAGTCATCGCAGAAGATAGGGTACCTCTATTTAATACGTAATTTGAACTAACTTAAAAATAAGTTAATCATAAAATTATGGGTCTATCTTTTTGTGTAAATCTATGATAGCCCGATTGGCAGTTCCACGAGTTCTTGTAAAGTTAGTTTTAATTAATTTTAGAAGGCAGTAATTTCCAAAGAAACCAAAACGCCTCTTGTTTGATCCTGGGATCAATTGACTTTGCTAAGGGGTTTATCTATACAAAACCCATACCTCATGGGGAAGAAAGGCCGAAATTAGGGATTCATAACAAGTTGATCAACCTGAAACGAAGTTGCTTGACATCCAGGGGAAAGACCCATATATTTGAGAAGGTAAGTTATAGCACTCATATCTTATGAAAATATTACCTGATGAGGTAGGGATGATTATAAGGACTATCCCTAAACAAGGTAACCGTGAGGGATTGCTCCTTGCGGTTTACGTAGTGTTTTAAGGGGGAGAAAATGAAATATCTCCCTTCTGTCTTAGAAGGTTGAGGTAATTCCCCTTCCTACTTTTCGAAACGACCGGAACTTTTAGAGGTAAGAAGGAAATCCCATGAACTCTCCTAAAATTTTAATCGTCGATGATAACAAAGAAATGGCCCTCACCCTTTCCTTCCTCTTCGAAAACCGCGGTTACACGACTCTGGTAGCCTTATCCGGGAACGAAGCCCTTGAGATTCTCAAGAATCAGGAGGATATCGGTTTGGCGCTTGTAGATTTGATGATGCCTTTGCTCGATGGGATTACTCTCATGGAGAGGATCAAAGAGGTCGATTCCGACATCACCGTTATCATCATGACCGGCTATGGAACCATCCAGACTGCTGTGGAAGCCATCAAGCGAGGGGCTGACGATTACATTTTGAAACCCTTCGATGAGGATATGATCTTGAAGAAGGTGGATCGGACCATGGAGATGTATGAGCTGAAGAAGAAAGTGGTCCAACTTCAGGATCTGGTAGAAGGTGCTTCGGGGTTTGAAGAACCCATAGCAACCTCAAGGGCCATGCGAGGGGTTATGGAAAAGGTAGTTGCAGCTTCTCGGTCCGATGTTCCGGTGTTACTTGTCGGGGAGACGGGTACCGGTAAGGAGGTTTTGGCCAGGATGATCCATCGCCGGAGTCAAAGACGGGATAAACCCTTTGTACCCATCAATTGTGGAGCCTTACCCCAAGAGTTGATCGAGAGCGAACTTTTTGGATACAAGAAGGGAGCCTTTACCGGGGCTTTACACGATCATAAGGGGCTTTTTGTAACGGCCAGTGGAGGGACTTTGTTTTTAGATGAGATCAGCGAAATGCCTAAAGATGCCCAGGTGAAGCTGCTTCGAGTTCTTCAGGATAGAAGAGTTCGAGCTCTTGGAGAGACTCGAGAAGTGGAAGTAAATGTACGGATCCTATCCGCTTCCAATCGTCCAGTGGAAGAGCTTAAAGGTCGATGGATTCGTGAGGATTTGTATTATCGAATTTCAACATTGACAATTCTGATCCCACCTCTTCGAGAGAGGCGGGAGGATATTCCGTTACTTGTGGAGAGGTTTTTGAGAAAGTACGGAGAGAAGTACGGACATAAATTAAAGTTAGAAAAAGAGGCCCTCAGTCTCCTGATGGATTATCCATTTCCTGGGAACGTGCGGGAGTTAGAGCATATTATTGAAGGGATTGTAGCCACAGCCGATGACCAGAGGAGTGTGACGGTCCAGGATCTTAAATCTGTGTTAGGAGGAGCTTCTTCAGAAGAAGGCTTAGGGGGCCGGAGAGGTGTTCTCCTTTACCATACTTCAACCCTTTCCCTGGAGAGGCTGGAGAGGTTTGCCATTGAGCAGGCCTTGCGGGTAGCTGAAGGGAATAAATCCAGGGCGGCTGAGATTTTGGGAATTTCTCGAGATTCCCTCTACCGAAAGATGAAGCGGTATGGAATTTCTGCTTGAGCTTTTCATAAGATAACTACGAATACCTATTTGCCTTCCATATGGTCATTATTTACTTCCTCTAGAGAGGAAACTAAATCTATTTTTTAAGAAATGCAAATGGGTATAGGCCAAACAAAGGATACATGAAACGACGAACTGTTTTCCGCCTTCCTAAGAGCCTCTACGGTGCGGTTTTTGAAAGTGCAGAGGTTGCATTTTCTATACTGGATTCTGAGTTTACCATCTTGGAAGTGAATCGACAGACATGCGAATTATACGGCTACAAGCGGGAAGAGATATTGGGGCGAAAGATAAATATTCTGTTTCCAGCCGAAGTGGACCCCATTTCTCTGCTTCATCAAGCCTTGCTGGAGACCGGGAAGAACCACTTTGAAATAGAAGCCCTAAGGAAAGATGGGGCCAGAATTCCTGTATTGATCCTGGCCCATGTCATGGACACACCAGAAGGGAGGTATATTCTTCTTTCTTCAAGGGATCTTATCAGGGAGAAACAGGCAGAAGAGGAGGTACGGAGAAATGAACGCCATCTGAGGAATATTCTCAACAGTCTGTTGGTATTCGTCGGTGTGTTGACCCCTGAGGGAGTACTCATTGAAGTCAATCAGACCACGTTAGAAGCAGCTTTACTGAAGCCTGAGGAGGTCATCGGAAAGCCCTTTGAAGAGACCTACTGGTGGTCTTATTCGCCCTCTATCCAGGTTCAACTTCGAGCGGCGATTCAACGAGCTGCCCAGGGGGAGAAATCCCGCTATGATGTTGTGGTGCGTGTGGGAGAGGATCGTTTCATTACCGTGGACTTTGCCCTTGTCCCGGAGTTTGATACTACAGGACGGGTCAGCCATCTCATAGCATCGGCTGTGGATATCACGGAACGGAAGCAGGTGGAAGAGGCCCTCAGGCAAAGTGAGGAGAGAGCCCGGGCCATTGTAGACACCAGCGTTGACGGAATCATTACCATCGACGAGAGGGGAAATATTGAATCGTTCAATAAAGCAGCCGAACGGATATTTGGTTACCGAGTCGAAGAGGTCATAGGTCGGAATGTATCCATACTGATGCCGCCGCCTTATCGGGAAGAACACGATCGATATATAAGGAATTACCTGGAAACGGGTAAGAAGAAGGTGATCGGTATTGGACGTGAGGTGGTGGGACAACATAAGGATGGAACGATATTTCCCATTGATCTTGCTATAAGTGAAGTGCGGTTGGGGGATCGACGGATGTTTACAGGGATTGTGCGAGATATTACCCAACGTAAGCAGATAGAAGAGCAATTACGGGAGCAAGCAGCTCTACTTAACCAGGCCCAGGATGCCATCGTTGTTCGAGATTTAAAGCACCGAATCCTTTTCTGGAATAAAAGTGCTGAGCGTATCTATGGATGGACAGCAGAAGAAGTTAGGAATAAGAATATCCAAAAGCTTTTGTATCAAGGAGATCTATCTCAATTTGAAGAAGCTCATCGGACGTTGATGGAGAAAGGGGAATGGCGAGGGGAGTTGAAGCAAATAACGAAGGATGGCAGGGAGATTATAGTAGAAGGCCATTGGGTTCTGGTACGTGATGATAAAGGCCTACCTAAATCGGTCCTTGTCATCAATACGGATGTTACGGAGAAGAAAAAACTTGAAGCCCAATTTCTCAGGGCCCAGCGGATGGAGAGCCTGGGTACACTGGCAGGGGGAATTGCCCATGATCTGAACAACGTTTTGGCTCCGATCCTTATGGCGATTAAGCTCCTTCAGCAGAAGTTTACCGATGAGCAGGGTCAACGTTTACTTGCGACCCTTCGAAGCAGTGCAGAACGGGGAGCCGGAATAGTAAATCAATTATTATCTTTTGCCCGAGGCGCTGAAGGAGAACATATCGTGCTTCAACCCAAGCATTTAATCAAGGACATAGAGAAGATTCTGAAGGAGACGTTGCCGAAATCGATTCAGATTCACACGATTATTCCAGAAGACCTGTGGTCCATCCATGGAGATGCAACCCAGTTGTATCAAGTCTTAATGAACCTTTGTGTTAATGCACGAGATGCTATGCCCAAAGGGGGTAAGCTAACCCTAGAAGCCGAGAATATACAGTTGGATGCAAGCTATGCCCGCATGCATCTGGAAGCCAAACCGGGTCCGTTCGTTCTTATTACCGTGACCGATACCGGAGTAGGAATTCCGGCTTCCATTCTGGATAAGATTTTCGAACCTTTTTTCACCACCAAAGAACACGGTCAGGGGACGGGATTGGGATTGTCCACGGCTTTGGGGATTGTGAAAGGTCACGGTGGATTTATTAATGTTTACAGTGAGATAGGAAAAGGGACCCAGTTCAAAATCTATCTACCTGCGATAAAGACGGAGGGGACGGAGCAAACGGAAGAAAAGCATCCCGAGTTGCCGATGGGCCACGGAGAGTTAATTCTGGTAGTTGATGATGAGGTACCGATCCAGGAGGTTACCAAAGAGACGCTGGAGAGTTATGGTTATAAGGTATTAACGGCGAGCGACGGTGCCGAGGCGATAGCGCTGTATGCGGAGAACAAAGAGAAGATTCAGGTGGTACTCCTGGACATTCTGATGCCGTATATGGATGGTCCTGCGACGATTCGAGCGTTACAGAAGCTTAATCCACAGGTCAAAATCATAGCTGCCAGTGGATTGAAGATGAATGGGAAAGTAGCTGAAATGGCCGGAGGAGGCGTTAAAACATTCTTGTCAAAGCCATACACGGCAGAAAAGCTCTTGAGAACCCTGGCAGAGGTTCTCAACTCCAGGTAAAAAGATCCCGGAAAGCTCAATTTTTTATCCCCGAGTTAAAGGTTAAATCCTGGACAAATGGCTTATTTCTGGCTATAAGATCTTAAACCCTCAAGGCCTCACCGGAGTAACCTGTTAAGCTTTCTTTGATCAGCTTCAAGATAGCCCTTGATGGAGCTAAAAGATTCGCGATTTTCAGGCATTCTCCAGTCAACACCTTGAAACTCTATGCCGGGGATTCTTTTTACAGCGAGGTAGAACCGCCGCGTCTGCATTCTCAGATAGAACTCAAGAATGAGAAAAACAGGTCGCAGACCGAAATGTCAGATCCAGGTTCAAAACCTTACTTTTTTCTTGACACCCTATTAAGTTTTTGCAAGATTCTTTATCAGATCTTTCTGACTCTTATATTGCGTTTGCTGTTGAAATTTGTTATCCAGAGTCGGGCACGTTGTACGTGCCCTTCTTTATGAAGAGTACTCCTGGTATACCTTTTATTAAAGGTAGGGAATAACCTTGAATTAATACTCTGTTTACTTAGTGTTGCTTAACTTTTAAGTGACCCTCACCCCCCAACCCCCCCTCCCGAGGCTTCGGGAGAGGGGG
>JAUQPW010000130.1 GCA_030550175.1 bacterium | reverse complement strand
AAAAATATCATAGATTCGTGGGCGATTTTGTCTTCCGATCTCCAGAATGTCTTCAAATCCTCGGGTTGTAATGAGGGCCGTCCGGGCTCCTTTCTTTTCCAGAAGCGCATTGGTTGCAACGGTGGAGCCGTGAATAAGTACAGAGTTCCGGAACAGGTCCTCCCTTTGTAAAAAAAGTTCCTCAATTTCTTCCATAGTCTTGAGTCCGGCTAATACGGCCTGTTCCGGATGGGCAGGTGTTGAGAGAAGTTTAGCCGTGAAAATCTTTCCTTTTTCTACAAAAACAAAATCTGTAAAGGTTCCCCCAATATCCACACCGATTTTCATTCTTCTATATTGGTCATGGCCCTTTATCCGTTATGGCTTTCACTCTTCCTGGAAGTGATGTTAAGTTACCTATCCTCCTGGGCTTGTTATTGAAGGATAACGGACAATGGGCAACAGATTAAGTTAATAGCGAATAAAGTTCCCGAAGATCTTTAATACGTGGACAGGAATGGTTACTGGTACCCAGGCGATCAATGAGAACGGCCTTTATACCTGCGCTTTGAGCTCCGAGAATATCATGATGGTAGGAATCTCCTATATGAATAGCCTCTTCTGGAGAAACCTCTAATAAAGAGAGCGCCTTTTGAAAAATGAAGGGGCTGGGTTTTTCCCAGCCGATAACTGCCGATACCAGGGTGACATCCAGATGAGGTTCCAGTTCCAGGGCTGTACACAGGTCCAACAGAGCAGAACTCCAATTAGAGACTATACCCAGCTTATACCCTTCTGACTTTAATCGCTGTAAAACCTCCATAACCTCCGGAAAAAGCCGCCAGATGGCAGGGTTTCTAAAGGTCTCCAACAGTTTTTCCGTAATCTCATCCATGCACCGGTCGAATCCTACCTGCTGAAAAGTGGATTTGATTAACAAGGCCCATCGCCGTCGGTCTTCTTCGTCTGAGTGGCGATACTCTGAATTTGCCTGGAGAAATGCCGCATCGAATTCTTTATAAACTTTTTTAGCCGCTTCTCGAACCTCCTCTATAGAGGCCGAGCAACCATATTCCTTGGCCACCGTATGATAGATTTCGGCTACCGACGGAGAGGTATAAAGAAGTGTATTTCCTGCATCGAAAAGTACCGCCTTATAAGATTTCATACCCTTCAATCTTTACTTAGGATCCCATGATGATCTAGATAGTAATAGGAGAAGGAGTGAAAGTTAAGATAAAAAGAATTAAGGAGATCCATCCCAGGATTTTTCTCTTTCGATCCAAAGGCGTATACGGGTTAATGGGAGCCGGATGCCCAAGTCGAACCATCAAGAGAAGGATAAGAACCCATAAAAACCATCCAGGCCAGCCTACGGTTTCTAAGAAGGAGAGCATGGGAGATTCCTCTGCACCCCATATCTTCAGGATCATGCCGTTTAATCCAAGAATTCCTAAAATGGTCAGGATCGGGATAATCACTTTAGGTAGTTTTTTATGCTTTTCTCTTCCGAACATGGCGTAAATGATATGTCCACCATCGAGTTGTCCTACGGGAATGAGATTGAGCGAAGTAACTAAAAGACCAACCCATCCGGCAAGGGCCATAGGATGGAGGAAAATATCGTAGCCTTGGGGTAGATCCCCCAGGGTTATTTTACCTAAAAGAGAAAATAAGAGGGAAGAACCTAAGCTGATAAAACCGGAGGTATGAGTCGGGACCGGCTCAATTTTAGATAAGTAGAGTCCGATCAGAGTAACCGGAATAGCCACTACCGCTCCGGCTAAGGGTCCGGCTACGCCTACATCAAAAAGAGCCCGTCGGTCATAAAAGGGAGAACGGATTTTAATTAAAGCCCCAAAAGTCCCTAAGAAAAAAAGGGGGGTTCCGTCCGGAAGATAAGGAGGTGCTGGAATAAAGTAAGGAAGCGTGGCCTTGATCCCATGTTTTCTCGCCAGAAAATAATGACCGAATTCATGGCTTAATAAGATAGCCAGCAGGGGAATCGAGTAAAAAAAACCATGGGCTGCTGTGGTGGTGAATACGGTCAGAATAAATAAGAGCACGTTGATCCCTGGCCTGGGCCCTTTTTGTGCAGACTCCAGGGTAACAGGAAGAGGACTTTCTCGCGCCGATTCTAAAAATCCATCTGAATTCAGATCTAAGTCTCTTTCTCTCATGAAATTTACCTACTTTTTTCTTTGTTGAGTTTATGGAAAATTAAAAAAGTTGAGTGCGATCTTTTTTATCGACAGGTACTCCGCTTTGGCCTCGAGTTACTCGAAGGATACAAGGGATAGGCTCCTGTCTGCACAGATTTATCATACAATCTCAGGGAGTAGAATGCAAATTTTTTTGGCTGGAGAAGCTATACGGATTGACACTAGCAGAACATTTTCGCCTGCATGCTTTGGTGAGTGAAGCCAGACAATCCCTTTAAGCCACGAAATGGCTTTGTCTCCCCGGTTTTACTCTGGTTTCAACTCACCTCGTTCCTGGCAAGGATACCTGGGGTTGCGGACCAAAATGCGAGCATAGGCCGATCTCCTCTTTCCCTAAGAGGGGAGAAGAAATGGGACTTAAAAGTCACAGGTGCGACCTGAATATCCCACTTTTCTGTCTCTCTTATTTCGGTTTTTCCCCTTCATTCCCCCCGGTTCTGGCTCAGAGACCCTGCCTGAACTGGGACAAAAATATCTCATCCCGTGCCTGGAAAAGTTAGAGAATTTCCTGAAAGAATCCCAGGTCCTGGAATATACAAGTATTTATTTTTCCACAACTTAACAAAAATACCCTTCATTTTGTGAAAAACTGGTATAAAAATTGCCCTTTTAGTCTTTGGGGAAGATAAGTTTTAATTTTTCAATGAGTCAGGAGAGGGTTATGATATCAAAGACGTGCCAACATTGTGGTCATCCTATTGATTCCTATTTAGATGATCTGGGTTGTTTAGAGTGTGGGGCTTCGTGCTGTCCAGCTTGTTCTTATAGTCCGGAGGATGTGGTTCATTGCGCAGAATGTGCTGAAGAAATTTTTGACGTTCAGTGTCTCTAGTTGGTTGGTTGTTGTCCGTTATCCGTTGTTTCCTACTTTAACTCCTCCTAACGGACAACAGACAACCGACCCGTTATTCATCTTCTTCCATTTCCGCAGAAATCCTGGTCTGCCTGCGGGGGTTTCCCCTACAGATCCCACGCTTGCTGTTTTTGATAAACTCTACCATGTAGCGAACCTCGGGAGATAATTCTTGAGCTTCCAACACCGAGAGGGCCTGGTGGATATTTAAACCGGATCTAAAGAGTGTTTTAAAAGCCCGCTGGATCTCCCTTCGCACAGAAAGAGGGTATCCGGCCCGTCTCAATCCGACAACATTAATCGCCTTTACACAATTCCGTCCTTGGGCAATGAGAAAAGGGGGGACATCCTTGGACAGAGCAGACCAGCCACTTATCATGGCAAGTTTTCCAATCCGGGTAAATTGATGGATAACCACTCCCCCAGAGATAAAGGCTTGATCTTCGATCTGTACATAACCGGCTACCAGAGCATTGTTACATAAAATTACCTTGTTTCCAATGGTACAATTATGGGCTATATGAACCCCCCCCATGAAATAATTATCATGGCCGATATAGGTCATGGATCCTTTCTGAGTCCCCCGATGAACGGTTACATTTTCCCGAAAAATATTCCGATGACCGATCTTTAGAAGACTTTCTTGATCTTTAAATCCCAGATCTTGGGGTTCATGGCCGATAATAGCTCCCATATGAATTTGGCAATCTTCCCCAATTTCCGTTGCCCCTAGAATATGGGCTCGTGCATAAATTTTTGTTCCTCTACCGATTTTAACATTTCCTTCAATAATAACGTAAGGGCCTATAAATACATCGGCTCCAATTTCAGCTTTAGGATCTATGATAGCTGTAGGATGAATAACCATATTCAAAAGTCAGAAAGCGAAAGAAACCCCTTTCCTTTTACTTTTCCAGCTTCCCTTTCTCAAGCATACTGACGGGCCCAATTCAAAACCGAGGGAAGTTCTTCTTCAATCTCCCAAAGACATCTTCGATAATCCTCCAGAAGCCCCCCATAGGGGTCCCGGACCCCTCCTTTTTTCAAGGTATTGTTGGAAAACTCGGTTAAAACAAAGGTCTTCTCAAGGGCTTCAGGAACTAATTGAACCACCTCCCATTTATGGTCTTCGTTCATGGTTAAAATAAGACTGGCTTCCTGGATGATCTCCCGGGAAAGAGGCCGGGCTCTATGACCGGAGATGTCTACCCCTTTCTCCCGAGCTGCCTGAATAGCCTCGGGCGTACTCGTTGTATTGGGATAGGCCCAGGTTCCTGCAGAGATAACACGAACGTTCGTAATACCCTCTTCAATTAACTTTTTCTTCAGAAGACCTTCTGCCATAGGACTTCGACAAATATTTCCGGTGCAGACAAACAGGATCGTTTTCATAATTTATCTTCTCTTTTTAAGAATTTGATCCAATATACCTTTAGAAATATCTTCCAGTACCTCCTCAGGTTTTTTCTGAGCAGGCGGTTTCTCCTGGGATTCTGAAGGAGGTTGTTGTTCCGGAGGAGGCTGCTGCTCTGAGGAGGTCTGTGGTACTATATCCTGTTCCGCGCTTTTTTCTTTCTTTTTAAAAATTTTATCCAATCCCAATTGGATTCCTTTCTGAAGGGCTATATTTGCTGCAAACTTGACTACACTGTTTTGAATACTGGCCAGATTAAATTCCGGCTCAAAAAGTGTTCCTTCAATAGAAATAGGGAAAGGAATCGTCACTTTTCCATCACGTTCCGGAAAGTATTTAACTAATTCCGAATAGTATTTAAAATCCTTGAAAAAACTGACCTGGCCTGTCAAATCCAGGGCCGTATTATTCAAACCTAGATTTCCTGTAATTTCTAACTCCATGTTAAGATTTTGGGTGGGATCTCTTACCTGGATAATCAGATCCCCGGTACCTGCCTGTCCATCCCAAATGTTAAAGTGACCTTTAAACAGGGAAAATTCTGTATCCGGAGGAGCTTTCTTAAATTGCTCACTCAAAGCAAGGAATTCCTTAATCTTTCCAATCTGACCTATCCACTCAAACAAAGGAGCCAGTTCGTGAAAGATACTAAAAGCCGTGAATTTTCCATTTCGTATTTCCAGATCACCACTTCCTGTAAGGGTTTTACTCCATGCAGGGGGATCGAACCCCTTTCCCTGCAAATTCATATTGATAAAAAGCAATCCATAGATAACGTGTTTCCATGAGGTTTTTTCGGCAAAAAGTTTACGGGCATTAACTTGAGTCAGCCGGGTATGGATCTCATAAACCGGTGGGGTGGTATTTAAATCTATTACCGCAGTTCCCTGATGGGTTCCGTCGTAAAAATTGAAGACCAGATTATTCAATCGAATGACCCGGTCGGTCATCTGAGCCTGGGTAGCCAGTCGGGAGAAATCGAATTCTTTGGCCGTTCCCTGGTCTACGATGATCGTTCCTTGGGCCTGTATTTTCCTGAGTAAGTCTTCCAGGGAATCGGACTCTGGAATTTGTTGTACGGGCAAAGGGGCTCGGGACCCGGTGGGTTTTTCTTCTTTCGTCTTAGGAGGGGGAGTTTCTTCCCCGGGGGCAAGTTTACGGGACTTAGAAGGTTTTGTGTCTTGAACAAGCCGAATCGGCTCCGGGGCCTGGTCTACAGATGGGGTAGCAGCAACAAAAAAAATGGGTAATCCCTCCCTTTCAATGTCTCTATACTCCCAAGTTTCCGGATTCTTCCTCCACGAAGCTTTCTTTTCTATGCCTTTTCCCTCCATCCATTCATCCAGATTCAGTTTAGAAGCATGAAGATCAAATTGAACCTTAGGGGCGTTCAGATCCTTGATATTTAGATTACCTGTAAAAACAGAACTTCCCATCTGGCCTGTTAAATCTTTTACGGCGATTTCCCCTCCTGCTAAGACGGCAGAAGCCGAAAGATTTTCGACAGGTCTGGGTAAATTGGGAAGGACCAGCCGGACCTTTTTAAAATTAACGGTCCCATTAATTCCCCGACCCTCTGCAATATCTTCCCATTTCCCCTTCAGGCTCAGGTCAAGATCAACTTTTCCTTGATCATCTGAAGCTCCAGACCAGGGGATCCAGGAGTTAAAAGCAAAGGTACTGGATCGTAGGTGAAGATCCCATAACGACGAAGCATAGGATTTCACCCCGGTTGGGTTAAAGCTGGTTATAAAGCCTTTTATATCCAGAATCAAATCATTGATGTTGAGCTTGAGGGCTTCAATTTCAAATCGCTCCTTTTTTGCAATGACGTCAAATTCCAATCGCCCGGGAATGCCGCTGGCTTTTTTAAATAGGATCCCATAGCTGGCTTCTCCCTTGTCTAAATTGACGGAACCCGTTAGACGGAGATTAGAGGGAGGACCTGCGGTTTTAACCTGGAGCTTAGTTGGACCTGTTAAATCAAGACCTTTAGGTAAAGAAGATTTGACACGGGGTAATTTCTGCAAAAGTTTTTGTATATCAAACTCATCGGTTACAATATCTAAATTAAGCTGAGGTTCGCGCTGGGGTGAGGCTCCGTTATAGGTTCTTGCGATGACTCCTTTGACCTTCAACTGGAGATCCTCCAACAGGAGGGTCAGGTTTTTAAGGGTCACATTCCCTTTATTCAGACTGGCCTCCAAATCCAGATCTGATCTAATCCCTTCCGGTTTTACAAAAAGATCTTTATAGTGGATCCGGTTTTTTGTTAAATTTACGCCGCTTTTTATTTCCAGGGCCTGGGGAGGTCCCTCCAAATGAACCTGGAGCTGGCTGGGACCTGTTAAGGTTAGATCGGCCAGGGACATGGTGGGAAACAACTTATTTTGAAATTCCGCCAGGTCAAAGGGATTTGTGCTAAGATCCAGGTTAAGTTTTGGATTTTGGAGATTTTCAATGGAGCCATCTATACGTAGAGCTAAATTCCCCAAATGAAGGGAAGAGTTGGAAAGGTTCAGTGAAGAAAGTCCTGTACGGTCGTCTTTTTTGATCTCTACCTTAAAATCCAGATTGCCCGGGACTCCCACCTGTTTTTGGAAAACCTGACCATACTGAAGATAGCCTTTATCCAGATTGACATTTCCGGCCAGGGTCAAATTTTCCGGTTTTCCTGTGGGTCTTACACTAAAGCTGGTCTTACCCAACAAAATGACTTCTTCAGGCAAGAAGGTAGAAGCTACAGGAACGGCTTTTAAAAGGGTAGCTACCTCAAAGGTATTGCTATCGATTTGTAAATTTAAGTCCGGGTTTCTAGGACTCCCAATAGTTCCGGTAGCTTTTAAAACCATGTCTCCCAAGGAGAAGGTGATATTGTCGATATTGAGTTTACTGGCGTCTAATCCTGCTTCGACCTTCAGATCTGATTTTATTTTAGTGGGTTTTGAGAAGAAATCCTTGTAACGAATACCGCTATCGGTCAAATCTAGATTCGTCGTTACCCGGAGTTTATTTATAGGACCTTCGGCGTGGAATTTCAACTCCGTCGGACCCGTCAAAGTTACATCGGTGGGAAGAAAAGACGTACTGGCCGGTGTCAGTTGCTGTTGGAGTTCATCGAGTTTAAATTTATTGGTTGCGACATCCAGACGAATGGAGGGGGACAGAGAATCGGATTTTGAACCGATTCCCGTAACCAAACCGGTTGCGTTGAGGACCAAAGGACCCAACTGAAGGGTTAGATTCTCCAGGCTGAACTCATCTTCTCTCCGCTTTGAACTAAATGCTAAATTCGCAGGAACGTCAGGGGCCTTATGAAGGAGAGACTTATACATCAGTTCGCTCTGGTCAAAGTTGATCGAACCCTCGGCCAGTAAGTCTTTGGGCTTTCCTTTAAGGGAGATCGTCAAATTCCCCGGCCCTGAGATTTTTATTCCTTCTACACGATCCGAATCTGATGGGGCTTTAGAGGTGGGAGTAGATGTGGAATCAATCCCTGCCGTACGGGGGAAGAGTTCCATAAGTTTATCGGGTAAAAAAGACCGGGAGGTTATTTTCAAATCTAGAGCGGGCTCACCGGTTTTTAAATCTCCCACGGTTCCTGACACAACCATTTGCACGTCGTTGATATTCACCGTCAGAGTGGAAAGGGTTAAAGTATCGCCTCCAAAGTGGCCTTCAAAGACGACCTGTCCCGGCACTCCTCGGGATTTAGAAAAGATATCCTTATATTGGATCTGGCTTTCCTTGAGATCGATAGTCCCTGTCAAGGTAAGATCCTGAAGAGAACCTTGGGGTTGAAGGGCGATACTTGCGACCCCTTCCAGGTGAAGCGAAGGACGGCCATCAGTTCTTAGCAAGCCAGGACGTGCTTCAGGGGGGAAGAGCGCAAAGAGTTTATTCCAGTCTAGATTTTCGAGTTTAATAGACAGGTTTATTTGCGGTTTTGTTTTTACATTCTCAACCTCACCGGATATATCCATCATGATGGCCGCCGTTGTGACATTGGAATGAACAACCTTTAAATCTCCTTCCCGAAGGTTTATCGACAGGGCTCCATCCACGGCTGCGTTCACTCCCTTTAACGGAGAAGTAAAGATTTCCGGGTCTTTCCATAAAAAGTCCGTGACTTTGAGTTTCCCCTCGGAGTTGATATAAGACCCTAACTTACCCGTAAGTTTAATTTCTCCTCCCACGGCACCGTCAATGAGTTCTGCACCGATATGCCTTTTGTAATAGGGTGCAAAGCGAGATAGATCAACCTCTTCTAATTTAGCTTTCAGGGTAAATTCCATATCCTTCAAATTACCCTTCCGGGGAAGCGGACCGATCGTCCCGGAGGCATGGATGGTGGCAGGAGTAGATTTGGTATTTCCTCCGGCGGGAGGTTTTTCACCGTTGACAGATGCGGCCAGGGTAAAGGGAACCTGGGAATCCGGGGCAATATCTTGAGCTTCCAGGTTGATATGGGAGAAAGTCGTCTCTTTATTCACTTTAAGATCCTGGATCATAACCGTCCCATTAATAATTTTAAATCGATCGATAGAGAAGGGAGGAGGTTTCTGTCCATTGTCTGTGGGCTGTTGTCTCTGATTTGAAGGGACCTGCGAGGCTGCAAAGACGACCTGAGGTGAGAAGATAAAAGAATCCCTGGGTCTCCAGGTCTCCGTATCTTCCTGAGTCTTTGAGTTACCTTTTTCCCTCATCTCTTTACCATCAGGTTTCTCAAAGGCTGTTGTGGGAGTTATAGGTACAACATCTTCAAAATTCCAGACCCCACTCTCGGCACGTTCCAAAAAAATATGGGGATTTTTAAGCACTAAAGTTGAAACTTCTATTTTCTTATACAAAAGTGGAATCCATCGGACCCGGGCAACAACTTGATCGGCATGGATGAAAGGACGAGATTCATCTTTATCCAGGATGGTAATTTGGTTAATCTCAGCCCCCAAGCCGGTCCAGAGGGTATGTTTAATTTGTCCGATATAAGCTTTTCGGTGTAAAGTCTCCTCGATCTTTGTAACCACCAGGGGTCGATATTTATTCAGATCGATTAATAGAGCTGCCAGCGTCGAGATGAGGACAAAAAGGACCACCAGGGAAACAAAAATGAGGATGATCACATTGGTTCTTTTACTCATAATCCTATTTTCCCGGTTATTGTCGTTGACATCCACTAAATTCTTTAGTCCAATAAGTGGAAATAAATTCCAAGTTGGTTGCTATATGGGTTGCTATCATGATAGCAGATTATATTATAAACTATAAGTTACGTATACGATGAGGGTCAAGGGAATTATCTGTTGATTGCTTTTTATCCAGAGTCCGTTGTCTGCCGGGGTCCGTTGTCTGTTGTTTAGGATTGACTACGGGCCATGAGGAACAAATTGGGTCAAAAGTGAAGTTAACCAAACGTTTTGATATAACTCCAGATGTAGATGATCGAATTAATCGATGGGTTCGGGAGTCCCATGACCGTTTACGGGAAATCCACAGTCTGGTCTATTGCGGGGATTTTATTATGATTGTTTACGAAGAAACCATCTTAAATGAGGCAGAAGCTGTGGTAGAAGCCGCCGAAGAGATCATCAAACAGACTCTTGAAGAACCTGAGATTCCCGATCTACCACGGGAGGATTTGAACCTGCCATAGGTAGGCCATTGTCCGACGTAGTAAATCCTAAGCAACGGACTATAGAAAATGGACAAAAATTTAATCCCGTCGGTATCCCAGGGCATATTCTGCAATCAAGGCTCTATGGAGTTGATTCTGACCTTCCACAATCTGAAGGAACTTGGCATCTCGAAAATATCTTCCCACGTTATATTCAGATGAACACCCATAAGCGCCGTGAATTTGGACGGCATATTCGGCAGCGCGCACGGCCACATCGGTTGCATACATTTTTGCAATGGATGCTTCCCGTCGAACCCGGGCATACCCTTTGTCCTTCAAATGGGCTAAACGATAGGTCAGATATCGCGCACTTTCGACCCCTACGACCATATCCGTAATCATGGATTGAACCAGCTGGAATCGTCCGATGGGTTGATCAAAGACGATACGTTGTTGGGCATAAGCTACCGATTCGTCCAGACAGGCTTGAGTTAAACCCACGGCGCGAGCAGCAACCCCTAGACGACCATTTTCTACCGCACACATGGCCACTTTAAAGCCCTCACCTTCTTTTCCTACCAGGTTTTCAGCCGGAACCTCTACCTCCTCCAGGATTAATTGGCCTGTTGAAAGAGGTCGGAAACCCACTTTGTTCTTCTCCGGCTTTACACTGACTCCGGGCCAATGTTTTTCTACAATAAAGGCACAAATTCCCTTAGACTTGAGCTTTTTATCCAGGGTTGCAAAAGTAAGAAAAAACGTGGCTTCATTAAGCATGCTGATCCAGGCCTTACGACCGTTGATGATGTAGCGATCCCCTTTCTTGACCACGGTAGTTTCCATAGCGGCCACATCGGTCCCAGAATGGGGTTCTGTAACCCCTGTTCCGGCAAAACATTCCCCTCGGGCCAAGGGAACCAGATATTTTTGCTTCTGTTCTTCTGTCCCATAGGTGAGAATACCGGAACCTGCAAGTCCGCTGGGTAAAGAGAGGATTGCTCCCATGGTTTGACAAACCCGGGCGATTTCTTCGATGATGAGGGTGAAGGAGAGATAATCCAATCCGGCTCCCCCATACTTCTCCGGGATTACCCCTCCCATAAACCCCAGAGAAGCCGCTTTTTTCACAATCTCCATGGGAAAGCGTTCTTCAGCATCATATTGGTTCACATAAGGTGCAATTTCTCTTTTAGCAAACTCATAGGCGATTTGTTTCAGATTTTGTTGCTCCGGGGTAAGATCGAAGTCCATACTTTTCAAAACTATACTTTTGCATTTTCTTGTAACTCATGGATTTGATTTATCCAAGAAGGACCATGAAAGTATGGAGGTATGGGAGTGTGGAAGTGTGGGAGAATTTACACCTATACTCCCATACTCCCATACCTTCATACTTCTACCCTCTTCGTGGATAAACATGTAAAAACTGCAAAAGTATAGCCTTTTATTATTTAACAAACTGTTTATACTGCACGAGGGCTTTCATAGCCTTGACGCCTGTTTCCGGAACCGAGTATACCGGGATCCGGTGATTCATAAGATAGGTGATGCCCTGTTGGGCTAAGGATTTGGCGATAGTCCATACGACCAGGATAGGTTTTTCTCGATTCTGTCGGATAGCTTCTACAATTCCATGGGCCAATTCAGAGGCGATAGGCTCTCGCAGGGTAGTCAACAGGACGATAATTCCATCGATATGGGGATCTTCCAGGACCGCCTGGAGGGTTTGCTGATAGAGGTTCGGATGAGCCAGAACCTGGGCCGTTACATCGACGGGGTTCTGAGCAGAACCAAAAGGAGGTATAATTTGTTGAATTTTACTTATCACATCTTCGGAAAGTTGAGGTACTTCTAAACCGGCTTCGATACAGGCATCTGCCATAAGGCTACAGGCTCCACCAGAGGTGGAAACAATTCCAATACGCTTTCCTTGAGGAAGGGGTTGCCAGGTTAAAGCCAGGGCCACATCAAAAAGATCCATCACCTGATAAACCCGGATCATCTCCAACTTTTTGAAGATGGCTTCATAAACACGGTCATTTCCCGCTAAAACTCCCGTGTGAGATTTTACGGCCCTTCCCCCCAGTTCTGTACGACCGTTTTTAAATACGACAACCGGTTTTCCTGCTTCTAAAGCCTTTCTTCCGGCCTGCTGGAATTTGGATCCATCCTGAACCCCTTCCAGGAAGAGGGTGATGGTTCGGGTATGGGGATCTTGGGTCAGGTATTCTAAATAGTCCGCGGTCTCTAGATCAGCTTCATTGCCGGAAGCAATAAAGTAACTAAACCCAACCCCCTGCTCCAAAAGGCGACTTAGCAGGGATCCACCCAAGGCGCCACTTTGAGTAATAAAGGCAATCTCTCCGGGTGGAATAGAATCCGTTTGCATAGCCATACTGAAATTGGCAAAAATGTGAGCTGCCGTATTCACAATCCCCATGGCGTTAGGGCCACAAAACCGAATCCCGGCTTTCCGGGCTGCTTCAAGCAGATTCCTCTGGAGAGCTTCACCAGTGTCTCCCGCTTCGGCATAACCGGAAGCATATATAATAGCCGACTTAACCCCTTTTTCCCCACATTCCTGAAGAATACCCGGGATAGCCCCGGCAGGAACCACTAAACAGGCTAAATCCACCGACTCAGGTACTTCCCGAATAGAGGGATAACAGGTTAGCCCATGTAAATGAGTTTCCTTAGGATTTACTGGATAAAGTTTTCCCTGAAACTCATGTCGGAGGAGATTCGTGAAAAGTCGTTCTCCCACACTTCCCGGGCTCCTGGAAGCTCCAATTACGGCGATGG
>JAUQPW010000129.1 GCA_030550175.1 bacterium | reverse complement strand
ATGCTGAATATAAAAGTTTTCATCTAAGCAAGCTCCTTTTCAGGTTTAAGAGTTATATATAAGATTCCCTAGTGTTCTGTCAAAAATTTTTTAAGCCTGGGTAATATTTTGTAAAGTTAAATTTGAATAACCGTTCTGCATAGGGAAGAGGAGAGGGGGCCTAGACAACCTTTTAAGGTAAGGTATTTAACAAGATGTCCTGTGAACCAGCACCCTGCTCATGAGAACCTACAATTTTTTTGCTTGACTCTCCTACTCCCTAAAGATAAGTTTACTTTTAACGGTCCGCTTAGCACGGATTGAATCACCGGGGGAATTACGCTAAGGCAAAACCACCCTGATCCACTGCATAATGGGTCTGGTGGTTCCCGACCTGGGTGAAATATTTTGAAGCTTTCCCTATTTTAGCAGAACGCAAGCACCAATTGGCGGGTACTTTAAGTGGAGGAAAGCAGCAAATGCTGGCCATAGCCAGGGCTCTCATGTCTCAGCCGCGCATTCTCCTGGTGGCCGAACCCTCTATCGGATTAGCACCCGTCTGGGTCAGCCGGGTGATTGCAAAAATCAAGGAACTCCAGGAACAGTATGGGTTAACGGTTCTGATGGCCGAGCAAAACTTCCATCAGGCAGCAAAAGTAGCAGATCGAGGCTATCTCCTCATTGAAGGGAAAATTGAACTTGAAGGTCATAATCCTGAGGAACTGGGCAAACACGAGCTTGTGAAAAAATACTATTTAGGGTTATAACCCTGTTAGAGGGTTAAGAACCCCAGACCGGGTTTGGGTTTATTAAGCGCAATTAAATACCATCAAAATACCTTCTAAAACTCCTCCTGCAATGGCTCGGGCTTTTTCTGAGATGGTATAGCAAAGCTCCGGAATCCCCCTGGGATCAATATCTCCTACTTTAATTCCCTGGGGAACTTGAATTCCTTCCCGAATAAGTCCCCGGAGGACTCCGGGAATCTCGGCTTTTACCGGAGTTTGATCGACGTATAGAATCGTTTCTCCGGCTTTTACCTTATCTCCGATCTTTCTAACGTGCAAAGTCCTTCCAGGTCCGGGGGCCCTTAACACCCGCTCAGAAGCATATCCACCGATGACCCCGGGAACTCTGGTATCTGCTTCGGCACAACCCTTCAGGATTAACCGCCCGAGATGATGTCCGCGATTGGTTTCCACTACCATGTGAACATCTTCACCAGCCTGGAAACCGGGGCCCAAACCTATAACCAGAGGGGCATCGGATAAATGGGTTCCGAGATTCCTTTTTGCCAGCGTTGCATCTATCAAAACATCCGGTTTTAGAGCCACCTTGATAGAGGCGACCGGATCTACCAAAATGGGAATGGCTTTCCTCTCCCATTCCTGAAAAATCTTTTCTAAGGAGTCGACACATCTGGCTATGATTCCCTCGACCTCTTTTTCCCCATCGTAGATGGCTTCACTAAAAGATACCTCTCGCCGGACTGCTAAAGGTTGTGGGATTTCGGTCATACAAACCTTAAAATGAGCCCGGGCCAATCGATGAGCCACACCCGTTGCCATTTCGCCACCCCCCCGGATTAAAATTTTCAGATCTAAGGGCATTTTTCGTCTAAGAATAGCGGTATACCTGGTCATGTCCTCGAACGCAAACCACTTTACCTTCTTTAAGGTAAATTCGTGGAACTCTGCGACCAATGGAACAAACCACTTCGTAGGGAATTGTTCCTATCCAGGCAGCTACCTCAGCGGCTGTGATTTGGTCTGTTTCTTGATTTCCCAGCAAAACGACTTCATCCCCTACCTTTACCTGAGGAATTCTGGACACATCCACCATGCAGAAGTCCATACAAACCCGGCCTATAATCGGACATCTCTTCCCTTGAATCAGGACCTCTCCCTTGTTGGATAAAAACCGACTGTATCCATCCCCGTATCCTACCGGTAGGGTAGCAACAAGGCTTTCTTGAGAAGTTACAAAACTCCTTCCATAGCTGATAGGAGTTCCCGGGGAAACCCTTTTAAGGAATATCACTTCGGTTTTAAATTTCATAACCGGCTTTAACGGAAGTACGGAAGCCAGGTCTGGGGAAGGGGGAACCCCGTACAATGCAATGCCGGGTCGTACCATATTAAAAATGGGGGCCAACTCCCCGGTGACCCCTTCAAACTGCTTCATTTCGTTGCTAACCCGCGCATTCAGCAGGCCAGCGCTATTAGAGATGTGATAAAACGGTATCTGATAGCCTGCTTTTTTGACCTGATGGTAAACTTGATAGAACCGGTGTATCTGAATTTTGACAAATTCATCCTCAGGTTCATCGGCTGTAGCAAAATGGGTTGCTAGGCCTTCCAGTTCTATTCCAGGATATGTAAAAAGGGTTTCGAGAAAACCGAGGACTTCTGTGTAAGGAATACCCAGGCGTCCCATGCCGGTATCGACTTCAACATGGACTTTTACAGGTCTCTCCTTTTGAACAGCCTGATGAGAAAGGGCCTGTACGGTTTTTAAGTCAAAAACAAAGGGAGTTAGCTGATAGGTAATGACCTGGGAGACTTGTCGGTCCAGTATTCCACCTAAGATCACAATGGGGTTCTGAAAGCCGGCTTCTCGTAATTCTATTCCCTCTTCAAGGGTTGCTACGGCTAATTGCCGGGCTCCTGCCCGGATTAATTCACCGGCAACGGGCAAAACCCCGTGGCCATAGGCATCTGCTTTAATAACCGGCAAGATTTCAACCTGGTTTCCTATATGATTCCGGAGGAGGAAAAAGTTATAGATCAGACCTTCCAGATCAACTTCAACAAAGGTAGGGCGCAAAGCCAAAGAGGAAAGAACGGGAAAATAGGAGAGCAAGGGTTTGTTCTCCCATTCTCCCTTTCTCCCTCTCCTTTTATTTTATGTTACTTTAAAAAGGTTGTCCTTCATTCCGGTGAGAGGTCTCTAGATTTTCGAACCGTGTGTACTCTTTGATAAAGGCCAGTTGAACGGTCCCGACAGGGCCGTTTCGTTGTTTACCGATGATAATTTCGGCGATACCTTCCTGTTCTTCGGGATCATAGGCATCGGGACGGTAAATAAAAAGAACCACGTCGGAGTCTTGTTCGAGGGAACCACTCTCACGAAGGTCTGATAGTTGGGGTTTTCGGTCCGATCGGGCTTCTACAGCCCGACTTAGCTGGGAGAGTGCAATAACAGGGACGTTCAATTCCTTGGCCAGGGCTTTTAAAGATCGGGAGATTTCGGTAACTTCTTGCTGACGGTTTTCATGTCGCTTCGTGGATCGTACCAATTGAAGGTAATCGACAATAATCAGTCCGAGGCCACGCTCCGCTTTAAGTCGCCGGGCTTTGGCTCGCATTTCCAGAACAGAAATCGCGGGAGTATCATCGATATAAATAGGGGCCGCCGAAAGGGTTTCTGCTGCAGCCGAAAGGCGCGGCCAATCTTCTCTAGATACATATCCGGTTCGAACCCGATGAGAATCTACTCGAGCCTCTGCACATAATAGACGGATTCCCAATTGTTCCTTAGACATTTCCAGGCTAAAAATCGCGGTAGGAATCCTTTCCCTTACACCCACATGCTGCGCCACATTCAAACAAAAGGAAGACTTTCCCATAGCAGGCCGGGCTGCCACAATAATCAGATCTGAGGGTTGTAATCCCGAGGTAAGCCGGTCTAACTCAATGAACCCCGTGGGGATACCGGTAATAAATCCCTTCTTATCGTAAAGACTTTCAATGGTTTTAAAGCTCTCTTTGATAACTTCCTTCAGGGGAGAAAATCCTTCTCGAATCCGGGTTTCGGAGATCTCGAAGATAAGCCGTTCGGCATCTTCCACCAACTGATCGATCTCTTCCGAATCGTCATAACAGCGCGTAGTAATTTGAATAGCTGCCTGAAGCAACCGTCGTGCAACAGATTTTTCATGGACGATTCGGGCATGAAATTCTACATTGGCAGCCGTGGGAACTATGTCCACCAGGGCTGCAATATAAGGAGGGCCTCCCACCTCTTCTAATTGCCCGCGCCGTTCCAATTCGTTTTTTAGGGTGAGGAAATCGATAACCTCTTCCCGCTCCGAAAGGGTTATCATGCATTCGAAAATTTTACTATGGGAAGGATGATAGAAATCTTCCGGTCCGAGTAGCTCTAACGCTTTATAAAGGGCCTCGTTATCGATTAAAATAGCTCCCAAAACAGATTGCTCTGCATCCAGATCATGGGGCGGGAGCTTTTCAAAGGTCTTTTTAGCGACTTTATCCATAACCACGTAATACGTAACGCGTAATACCCAACATCATGGAAATAAAGAAAAACAAAGGAGGGAGACTCGCTGGATGAAAGTTATAAAGGCGTAAGATGCTCTAATTGTGAATCAGGTCTTTAATAATGCCGAAGGGGGGACTCGAACCCCCACGAGTTTCCTCGCCACCCCCTCAAGATGGTGTGTCTACCAATTCCACCACTTCGGCATATCTTAACCTTTATCATCCTATTTACAGTAACAGAATAATGCGTAGATCGGTTTCTGTCAACAAAAATGTAAGGGTTAAACCCAGGGCTGGAAGTTAGAGATCAAAATAAAAGTAGAAACTAACCTAGAAACCAGGAAGAAAGATTTTTTACCCCAACCTTCGATGCATAACCTCTACACTTGATTCGGACTTCAGGTTCCCAATAAAACCCTTGACTTTTAAACTAAGTTGGTTAATTCTTAAAGAAATCGAAAATTTTTCACCCAAAAAAGGCAAGGTCCGGGTTTTTGCCTTTTGTTTTGACGGCAAGTCACAAAGAGGAGGAGCTTGATATGCCTGTTATTACCATATCCAAAGAATTTGGTGCAGGTGGAACCGATATCGGAAGAAAGGTAGCCGAACTATTGGGGTTTGATCTGTTTGATAAGGAATTAATTTATGAAATTGCTTTAAGAGTGGGAGTAGATGAAAAACTTGTAGAAGAGTTTGACCAGGAACGTCACAGTGATCGGAAAGCGTTTATCTCTAGATTTTTTGAGCTTCACCCCATTGAGAATATACTGAATTACCTGGAAAGTTATATCGATCGACAAAAACGGAAGGAATTGGAAGAAAAACTGAATCGACCGGTAACCCCTTTCGATACCACAGGATGCTTGGATTCAGAAATCTATGCTAAGATGATGCGAGAACTTATGTATAGACTGGCTGCCAGGGAAAAAGGAGTTGTTATTATAGGTCGTGGCGGGCAATGTATCCTTCAAAATTTTCCTAAGACCCTTCATGTGCGGATCGTAGCTCCTCTTGAGTTTAGAATTCAACGAGTCATGGAGTTAAAAAACCTGAGCCGCGAGGAAGCCGAGAACCTTATCTATGAAGCTGATCTGAATAGTTCAGACTATATTCGGCATTATCACGACGCCTATATTTCAGATCCTACCCTTTATCACCTCGTTCTTAATACTGCAAAATTGGGTCTTGATCATTCTGCCCAAACTATTTTGTGGCTATGGAAACAAATTTTTTGAAACTTTTTTCCTTTCCCTTCATCTCTTAAATTGGAAAATGCTTTTTGAAACCTTTATTTCTGGAGCAAAGAGATAGTTGATTGATCTTGTCAGGAAGGCAAAACACGATGATGTAAACGCATTTCATGAGCTGTATAAACTTTTTGGAAAAGACATCTATAACTTTGTATATCGATTGACAGGGTCTAAAGAAGATGCGGAGGATTTAACCCAGGAAACCTTTGTAAAGGCTTTCCAGGATCTTAAAAACTTAAGAGAGGATAGCCGATTCAAGTCCTGGCTCTTCAGTATTGCCAGAAACGAGGTATATCAAAGGGCACGACGATACGGATCTCGGGTTAAACCCCTGGAGGAGGAAGCTATTCAAATACCCAGCACAGAAAAAACTCCGGAAGAAGCTTACTTACATGGGGAATTAAGTGATATTGTTCAATCGGCCCTGGATTCGCTTCCTTTAAAATTAAAAACCGTGCTTGTACTGGCAGCTATTCAAAACCATAGCTACCAGGAAATTGCAGAGATTGTAGGACGCTCGGTTCCTGCAGTCAAAACAGATATTCACCGGGCGCGACTTAAAGTTCGAGAGTATATTAAAAAGTATTTGAGTTTATGAACTGTCAACTTTGTTGCCAGGAACTTTCAGCCTATATCGATAAGGAATTGAATGAGAAAACCGCGGCACAACTTCGTATGCATTTGACGACCTGTTTGAATTGTAAGGCTGAGTATGAATCTTTGCTAAAGATGCAGGTCATGATGGATGAAGCTGAGGTTTTTGAGCCTGATCCTGCCATCTGGATACGGATAGAGCGGCAGATTAGCAAGAAAAAGGCTGATTTCTGGGATATGGTCCTCTCCACTCTCCAGGATCTGATAGCACGTTATGCTTATTTTATCCATACCCCAACCCTGGTTGGTTCCCTGGCAGCTATTCTGTTGATCCTGATGACCTTCAGCTTGTATGATAAGTATCAGGAAAAGCGAGCTTTGATGGCCTGGGTTGAAAAGCACAGCCGGGCCAATGTAAGTTTAGAGATTAACCCGTTCGGTTCTCAAGTTATAGAAAGTTTAGATGAAAATCCGTTTGATACTTTTAAAGAGGTTTCCCTGGATCTTAATGTGAATTACTTTGGGTCTTCATTTTTTTCAGAAAGCGAGACCCTGGAGAAAAATCCGTTTTCTCTATAAGAAAAGACCATGAGGGATCTTATAGAAGAAAAGCTAATCTATAAAAAGATGACAAAAGTAAAAAGAGTGTTACTTTGGTTTATAATAACAGGGGTCCTGGGCCTTATAGACATGGGTTATGCTCAAGATGCGGGGGAGATGAAACGGAAGCAGGCAGAGGCCATCCATGAACGCATTCGGATTCATTTTAAAAACCAAAATTATCCTCAGGTGGCAGCAGAAATGAACGAATTGTTTCAACTTAAATTGCAGGGAAAAAATGAAGAATTGGTGGCTTTAGAGTTGACTGCTGTCGTTACAAACCTCATTCGAGTTAAACAATATGCGATTGCCCATCAAATCATAGATAATAGCTTAAACTACTTTACCCAGCCGGATACACGAGCTACTGCATGGATCCAGAAGGGTAAAGTCTTTGAAGCCGAGGGAAAAACCGAAAATGCCCTTGGAGCCTTCAAAAGAGCAGAAGCAGAAGCAAAGCGACGATAAAACCTTTCTTTGTCCATAGTCTATTGTCTAATGAAGAAGGGAGACAGTTGATCCTGATTCGGACTGTGTTCCCTGAAGTGGTAGACCCTGAACCATGGACAAAGGACCATAAACAAAAAGGAGACCTTATCATGAGTAGAAGTAAGTTTTTATTTGTACTATTATTGGCAGGAACGATGGTTTATGTATCCGGTTGTGCTGGGTATAATACCCAGGTTGGAGCCGTTACCGGTGCCGGCGCTGGGGCTTTAATCGGTTATGGTATCGGTCATGATACCCAGAGTGCTTTGATCGGAACGGCCCTGGGTGGGACGGCCGGAGCAGTCATCGGCCATGGAATAGATACTTACAACAGTCGTAATGGTTACCCGTATAATTATGGTTACAGCAATTATCCTTACAATTACGGGTACAGCAACTACCCTTACGGTTATAAAGGTCCAACAACGAGAAGTTATGTTGTACCGGCTCCAAACTCAATTAGAAGGTAGACTGGATAGAACCTTTGTACAAAGCACTCTCTATAGACCCCTGAATGCGTAGGAACAATCTGAAACTTAGTCCAGATTTTGCCCACGAGGGCCCCTCTGTTGAGGATCCTCCAAAGCAAGATAGCCCTTCCTGGCCTGGGAGGGAGGTAGGTTGTTCCTACCGGCCTAACAGGTAGTGTCAGGAGAGTACTTTCTTGACCAGAAGATAATGCGAGGTTAGGATCCCATGAAGAATATAAAAAAATTTTCAATTTATCTGTCTGTAATTTTGTCGGTCATGATAAGTGGATGGCCGGCCGGGGTCGGTGCACAAAATCCACCCTCAACTCCCGAATTTCGATACCCTGATGAAAGTGCATCTAATCCACAACTTAAACTGGTTCCCCGACCCCGGGTTAGAGAACCCAAGATAGATGTCTGGTTAGATAGGGGGTGCAATGGATCTTATTATGTAGGAGAGACGGTAACCGTTTCCTTTAGAGCCAATGAAGATGGATATGTTACCGTTTATGATGTGGATACTCGAGGACAGGTGAAAGTTTTATTTCCCAATCGATATCGCCCGAATAACCGTGTAAACGCAGGACAAACTTATCGGATCCCGGGTCGAGGATATGGTTATGATCTGGTGGTCGAGGGTCCTTCCGGAACCGAATATATTCAAGCGGTTTTCTCCTCAGATCCTTACTACAGTTGGGATTATAACCAGGGAGAGCCAGAATGGGTCTATAAGTGGGGACTCCGGGAAGAGAGGTCTGGGTATGAAAGTAATGAAAGAATGTTTAAATCCTTGAAAGAACGCGTGCAAACCAATCTGGCTCAAAGATTAAGGGTAGAACCTCGAGGGGATGCTTATCGAGATTATGATACGGCAGAATGCTTTTTCCGGGTAGTTTATCGGGCACGGAACTTCGGTGAATGGGATAATCCTCCTCTACCTCCTTCCCGTTTAGAGGACGAATATCTGGAAAATCAGAGACGGGAATTCGAAAGAATTCCGGAACTGAGGACTCGAAGGGAACGGGGTCGCCTGGTTGTAACGATGCCAAACTCTATTCTCTTTGACACCAATTCCACAGCCCTCGGACCTGGAGCCAGGGATCGTCTCAACCAAGTTGCAGATATTCTTAATCGCTATCCCAAAACCCGGGTGGTCATAGAGGGCCATACCGATAGTGTAGGAAGCGAGAGTTATAACCTGAGATTATCAGAAAGACGGGCAGAATCCGTTGCGGATTATCTGATTAGCCAGGGGGTTGAACGTTTTCGGATCACTACCATCGGATACGGTGAAACCAGACCTGTAGCTTCCAATGCCACGCCAGAAGGCCGTTTACAGAATAGGCGAGTTGAATTAAAAATCTGGGTAGATAGATCCCGGTTCCAGGCGCGTGAAGATGAGTTAAGTCGCCCAGAACGACCTCGGTATTAAAATTTTCAAAAAAGGGGGCGCAAATAACTCCTCTGCGCTCCTGATCCTGATTTAAGTTTTACTTTCCTTTTTCCTGCCAAAACCATTCTGTGGTGTTCAATACCTCAGCCCGAGAAAAAATCTCCCCCCCATCAAAATGTATTGACGTAAATAGGGTTTCCATAGGATATTACCTTATACCCACTCACCGTAAGAATGCGGTCTAAAGGGTTGGGATAATCCCATGGAATATCCTACCCCTTAGTTTATATCCCAACAGAAAGGGCCGTATTGTTTATTTAGTCAATGGAACTGTTCGAGGTAATATTTTAGCAGAGGAGACCGATATGGAGGGAGGTACATCGGAACACCCTATTACTCGCAGGGAAGAACTTAGAGAGTACTTTCAGCAAGTAGCTAAGCCCGCTTCTAAAAAGAGAATCGGTATGGAATGTGAAGGGGTCGGGGTATTTGAAGACAGTGGAAAAGCTATCCCCTACTACGGTGAAAAAGGTGTCCTAGCCATCTTGACGGAGATGGTTCAGAAGTTCGACTGGCAACCTATTTGGGAAGGAGAAGCGATCATTGCCCTTCAGCGGGGAAATTCACGGGTTACCCTGGAGCCGGGGGGTCAGATAGAATTAAGTAGCTCCCCTTATGATAATTTACATACTCTGGCCAGGGAATTTCGAGACTACTGGAGGCAGCTTAATAGTATTGCCAAACCTATGGGAATCGCTTTCCTGGGGATTGGAATGCAACCAGTCAGTAAAATAGAAGAAATTAGCTGGGTCCCCAAAGGTCGCTACAAGATTATGTCCCGATATTTAAAAAATAAGGGCCCTCTCAGCCATTATATGATGAAGGCCACGGCAACCGTACAGGCTGCTGTAGATTTTACCGGTGAACAGGATGCCATGGAGAAGCTAAAGCTGGCTTTTGGATTATCCCCTGTAGTTACCGCTATGGTTGCTAATTCCCCATTTTACGGATCCCAACTCAACGGATTTATAACCATGCGCTATTACGTCTGGCACTACACCGACTCCGACCGCTGTGGCATTATTCCGGAGATTTTTTCTAAACCCAATCCCGGATTTCAAGATTACGTTGATTATGCTCTCCGGGTACCTATGCTCTTTATTCAGCGCAATCATCAATGGATTGAAATGGATGGAATCCCTTTTGGTGAATACCTCCGGTCTGGATATAAAGGATATCAAGCCACTCGGGAAGATTGGGAACTTCACCTATCTACGATTTTTACCGATGCACGCCTTAAACAATATATCG
Source organism: bacterium (assembly GCA_030550175.1). Lineage (GTDB taxonomy): Bacteria > Moduliflexota > Moduliflexia > Moduliflexales > JAUQPW01 > JAUQPW01. The sequence goes on along the minus strand of JAUQPW010000129.1, from coordinate 2,558 downwards.
AATTGAGAAGTGCCGATCATCCTAAACCCGATCTGGCTCTTTCGATTCCGGCTTTTTGGAAAGGAATTTTTTACGATGATCTGGCCAAGGAAGCCGCCTGGGAACTGATCAAGGACTGGAGTTTGGAGGAATGGATTAAATTAAGTTGGGATGTCTGTTCCCAAGGACTGGAAGCCCGAATTCGCAACTACCTCCTTCTAAATTTAGTTCAAGAGCTTATTCAAATCAGCTTGGAAGGATTAAAACGTCAGCGGGTCTTAAATCAACTCGAACAAGACGAACGGATATATCTCGATCCTTTGCAAGATTTTATCTCCCATCATAAATCTTCTCCCGGTAAAGTTCTAATAGAACTATGGCAGGGGGCCTGGAATCAGGATATTCGAAAGCTAATCGATTACTCGCGGTACTGAGTCCAAGGGTCAGAGGTTATCCTGACCTCTGATCTCCTGGCCCTTGACTTCGGATCAAAATGAATCATCGTTTTCTGAAGGCATGCAAGCGAGAAGCGGTGGATTGTACCCCGGTTTGGTTTATGCGACAGGCCGGGCGATATATGGCAGAATACCGGGCCATTCGCCAGAAATATACCCTTCTCACCATCTGTAAAACACCCGAGCTGGCGGCGCAGGTTACCCTTCAACCTGTTGAAAAGCTGGGGGTTGACGCCGCCATCATTTTTGCTGATATTCTCCTTCCCGTAGAGGGTATGGGGATCCAACTGGAATTCGCGCAGGGAGAAGGTCCGGTAATCCACAATCCGATTCGAGATAAAGCGGCTGTTGAAGCACTCCGCCTCATAGAGCCCGAAGAAACGGTCCCTTTTACTTTGGAGGCCATCCGAATCGTTCGCCGTGAGTTGAACAATCGCATCCCTCTCATCGGCTTTGCAGGAGCTCCTTTTACCCTGGCCAGTTACCTGATCGAAGGAGGACACTCTCGAGATTATGTCCTTACAAAATCCATGATGTATAAAGACCTCGAAACCTGGAGAAGTCTCATGGCTAAGCTGGCCCGAGTGGTTACGGTATATCTGCGGAGCCAAATCCGGGCAGGTGCCCAGGCTGTACAGCTCTTTGATAGCTGGATAGGATGCCTCAGTCCGGGAGACTACCGGGAATACGTACTCCCTTTTAGCCGTCAGGTTATTCAGAACCTGAGAGAAGAAAATGTTCCCATCATCCATTTTGGAACCGGAACGGCTGCACTCCTGGAACTGATGAGAGAAGCCGGAAGCGATGTGATAGGAGTCGACTGGCGAGTAAATATAGATGAAGCCTGGAACCGTTTAGGAGATCAGGTGGCTATCCAGGGAAACCTGGACCCTGTAGCACTTTTCGCCCCTTTGCCGGAGCTTAGAAAACGAATAAAAGAGATTCTACAGAGAGCCGGAAACCGACCCGGTCATATCTTCAACCTGGGTCACGGTATCCTACCACAAACTCCTGTAGAAAATGTCATCGCAACGGTCGAGATGGTCCATGAACTCAGTCGAAGATAGAGCGTATGGGAGTGTGGAAGTGTGGAAGTATAGGGGTATGGAGGGAGAAAAAAGTGTGGAAGTATGGAAGTGTAGATGTAAGTTCTTCCATACCCCCATACTTCCATACCCCCACACTCCCACACTTCCATACCCCCATACGCTTAAATTATGTCAGGCAATTCTAATTCTGAGAGGATAGGAGTTCTCCTCATGAGCTACGGAAGCCCGGATTCCCTAGATGATTTTGAAGCCTATTTCACGGATATTCGGGGAGGTCGTAAACCAGCTCCTGAGTTAGTCGAGGAAATTAAAAATCGATACCGTCTTATTGGCGGTAAATCTCCTCTTCTCCAAATTACCCAAGATCAAGCCCGGGCTTTGCAGGAGCGGTTAAATACCGGATCTTCCGGGCACGGATCATCGGGCCATCTTTATCAGGTTTACCTGGGTATGCGGCACTGGCATCCTTATATTAAAGAAACCTTTAAAAAAATCCTCGATGATGGCGTGAAGCGCCTAATAGCTTTAGCCCTGGCCCCTCAATATTCTCGCCTCAGTGTCGGTGCTTACATTGAAAAAGTGAAAGAAGCAGAAGCCGAACTGAACGGGCATATCCATATCTCCTATGTGGAAAGCTGGCATACCCATCCGTTATTCCTTGAAGCCATCGCTCAACATGTGAAAAAAGCGCTTGACCGGTTCCCTGCTTCCGTTCGAAATCAGGTCCAGATCATTTTTACGGCCCATAGCCTTCCGGAACGAATCCTTGCGGAAAACGATCCCTATCCTCAACATTTACAGCAAACCGTACAGGGGATCCTGCAGCGCCTCGGTCCTGTATCCTGGTGCTTCGCTTACCAAAGCCAGGGACGAACCTCGGAAAAATGGTTGGGACCCAGTGTTGAAGCTACCCTGGATGATCTCTGGGCCAGGGGATATCGAAATGTTCTCCTGGCCCCCGTCGGGTTTGTCTCCGATCATGTAGAGATCCTCTATGATATCGATATCTTGTTTAAGAATTTAGCAACTGCCAAAGGTATGCATTTAGAACGAATCGAATCTTTAAATACCGATC